>NZ_DBHKZA010000005.1:125986-130816 GCF_057314935.1 Achromobacter sp. | reverse complement strand
CGATGCCGGGCTTTTTTTCGTCAGTCGTGCGCTGCGTCAGGGTTTGGCGTAATCGGCCCGCTGCGCACCGATCTGCCGCCCCACGCTCTGCAGCGAGCGCAGCACCAGCGCCACGCCGCGTCGCGTGTCCTCGTCACGCAGCAGCGCCAGCAAACCCATCAGGCTGGGCGGATGTGCCTCCGCCAACGTTTGCGCATGGGCGGCGCGCACGCTGTTGGAGGCCGTCCACGCAGCGCCCGCCGCCTGCTCGGACAGCAGTCCAAGCTTTTCCACCATCGGCTGGTCCAGCAGGTCCACCAGGTCGGACGTCAGCGAGATCAGGTCGACGATGTTGTCCAGCCGTTGGCTGTCGACGAGCGGGCGCAGCTTGCCGGCCAGCGCCTGCAGCGTTTCATCATGGCTATTCATGTTCATAGCATTCCCCTTGCGACCGCCCAATACAGCCCCCGGTTGAATCCATGCCGAAGCAGCCCGCCCAGTTTGGTGGGCGGGGTGGGCTGCACGTCATGGGTGTAGTCGTACCACAAGGGCATGCCTGCGTTCAGGCCCATCTGGGCAACGGCCTGCACACGGCCTTCGTAGGCGCTGCAAGGGTGGCCCAGGCGGATTTCGCCCGCGATGTTGTTGGCGATGACGGGCGCCTGGTTGTGGCACGAGCCGCCCGCTTTGCTGACCGGCAGGTCCACCGTATCGCCGATGACGTAGACATTCTGCAACCCGTAGACCTGCATCGTCTCGTGGTCTGTCGGCAGCCAGCCCTCGTTGTCCTCTGCCTGGGACACGCCCGACTCCAGCACGGCGTCGACAGCGCGTATCGGCGGCGTCGCCATCAGGATGTCGAACGGCTGCTCGCCGCCTTCCGCGGAATACGCGACGCGTGCCTCCGGGTCCACGCGCGCCAGCGTGAAGCCGCGCTGGAATTTGATGCCGCGCTGCTCGAAGATGGCCGGCAGCACCTCGCAAGTGGGCTGTTGCAGGAACAGGCAGTTGCGCAAGAGTTGCGACGTGGTGGGGTAGGTGTAGATGATTTCGACCTTGTCGCGCACGCCGCGACGGCGCAGATAGTCGTCCAGCATCAGGGTGGTTTCGATGGGCGCGATGCCGCATTGGTGGGGCACGTTCGGCGTCTTCGGAAAGGTGACGCTGACGAAGATCCGGCCTTTGTCGATCTTGGAGAGCCGGCTGGCCAACTGGCGAGCGGGCGCGTACTGGTAGAAATGGTCGCCGGCTTCTTTCAGGCCTTCTATGCGCTCGGGCGCGGGGAGGCAGCCCGTGGCGATGACCAGGTAGTCATAGCCGTAGCGCTTGCCTTGCTGCGTCAGCAATTCCTGGCTGTTGAATTCAAACCGCGTGACTTTATCGACGTGGAAATGGATCTCGGGGCGTAGCAGAGAGCGCTCCGGGCGCTTCAACTCTTCCTGGAAGAAGAGATTGAAGGCCACATACATGAAGGCGGGCTTGTAGTAATGATCGGGGGAGTCCGACAACAACGTGACGCTGACTTCGCCTCGCGACACCTCGGGGTATAGCTTGGAGACCAGCTGGTTGGCCAGCATGGTGCCGCCAACCCCACCGCCTACGACAACAATTCGCTTGCTCATAAAAATCCTCCAGTGAGAATAGTCAGGAACCAAGTGCAGTTGCGCGTCTATATGTACCAACGGCGGGTAAGAAGGTCAATTAAATAACTAATTCTTATATTTGGCGGTATCGCCAAGTGTGAGGCGGCCAGCCGATTACGCCCGGCGCGGCAATGCCAAAATCCGGCGCATGCCCGCATCCGCCTGGACTGCGCCATCAGGACGCCGGCAGATGGTCACGCAGCCACTGCTCCAACCCACACACTGCAATGCCGTGCCGGACGTTGAACGTTGCGTCCTTGTCCCAAGCCACACCGCGCCCCTCGGCGAATACGGCGCGGTACTTGCGCATGGCATCCTCGGGGTCGGCGGCGAGTTCACGCTTCAGTTCGGGGATGGTCCATTCATGGCGGTGGACCTTGACGCCGCGCACGCGGTCCAGCGCGTCGGCCACGTCCCGGTACGTGACCGTGTCGCCGGCGACGTACACGGCGCGGTTGGCGATGCGCGGGTCGGCGAACAGGATCCTTGCCGTCAAGGCGCCAATGTCGTCGGCGGTGGTGACCGTGACGGCGTTGTCCCAACTGCCTAGCGCGTTCACGGTGTTGGCCGCCAGGTCGACCACGCCGAAGGCGGGTTCGAACAGGAAGCTCGTGAACATGCCGGTCGAGACAATGATCCACTCGGTGCGCTGTTGCGCGCGCAGCAGGTCGCGGACGTCCAATTGTTCGTCGAACAGGTCTTGCGGGCTGCCCCGGCCGATGACGTCGTAATCCACGCCGAATTGCCACGGGACGAAGCGCTTGACGCCGGCATCCAGGGCGGCGCGCGCGATCTTGCGCTGTACGCCCGGCCCGCCGATGAATCCCGTGCACGAGATGACGGTATCGAAGCGGCTGAAGATGACGGCCAGTTCCGCGCTGGATTGCGTGGCGAGGTCGCCGGCGACGATATCGATGCCCAGCGCGCTCAGATCCGCCAGCTTCTGTTGCTTGGCCGCATCGGCGGAGGAGGAGCTGGACGGGCGCAACAGGACCGACACGGCAACGCCGGGAACGCGTTCGGGGTAGGGCGCCAGATGGCGCAGGACGGACATGCCAAGCTGGCCTGCGCCCAGGACGAGAATGGCGTTGTGGTTCAACATGGGAAACCCCGCTAGGAAATGGGTGTGAAAGAAGCGGGCCGGCTGCCGTGTCGATCGCGATGCGCAACCATGTGGCCCTGAAGTGATTGGCAGTGTAGGAGCGCGCCGGCCGCGCATTGTTCGGCGTCCTTGAATACACAACGCGCGGGTGCATGACGGATTGGGGCGGCCGCATTGTTAACATCGGAAGCTCGTCGCCGGATCCGGCGCACGCACTCTTTGCAGGCACCGCTGATGGACAAACTTCAAGCAATGGCTACGTTCGTGCGGGTCGTTCAGGCGCGCAGCTTCAGCAAGGCGGCGCAGTCCCTTGCGATGCCGCGTTCGTCCGTGACGACGACGATCAAGAATCTGGAGGACCACCTGGGCACGCCGCTGCTTCGGCGCACCACCCGCAGCCTTAGCCTGACTGACGCGGGCGCGCGCTATCTGGCGGCTTGCCAAGCCATCCTGACGGATATTGCCGAGGCAGAGCACGACGTTTCCGCCGCGGTCCAGGCACCGCGCGGACGAGTCCGGGTGGACATGCCAGGAACCATCGGCCGGGCGATCGTGGTGCCGCGGCTGCTTGAATTCGAGGCGCGCTACCCCGACATCGAAGTGGTGCTGGGCCTGAGCGATCGGCCGGTGGACCTGATTCATGAAGGCATCGATTGCGCCATCCGTAGCGGCACATTGGCGGACTCGACACTGGTGGCGCGCAAGCTGGGCCAATTGACGTGGTTGACCTGCGCGTCACCCAAATATCTGGCCCGTTTCGGCGAGCCGGAATCCGTGGAGGCGCTGCGTGCGCACCGGGTGATCAACTATTTGTCCAATGCCACCGGACGTTCGCTGGACTGGCGCTTTCGCGTGAACGGGGAGGCGGTGGCAATGGCGCTGCCCGGCCGCTATGCGGTCAACGAGACCGAGGCCTATCTGCACTGCGGCCTGGAGGGGCTGGGCCTTATCCAGCTATCCGAAGTGGCGGCGTCGGTCTATCTGCGCAGCGGACGCTTGCGGGAAGTGTTGCCTGACACCCGGTGCGCCCCGGTGCCGGTGTCCATCGTCTATCCGCAGGCCCGCGCCACGGCGGCGGTCAAGGCGTTCGTGGAATGGATCATCGAGATCGCACGGCCCGAATTGGGGCAATGAGCTGGCGACGGCGACGGCGGCGGCGCCCCGCGGGATGTGGATCCCCCTGTCACTCCGGAAGCGCCGTTCAATGTACCTCGTCGCCTCCGAGGATTGCCGCCCACGCGCGACCGCTATCGCGCGTGGGCGGCAGGGCACGCCTTTTTACTGCGCGACCGTCACGAACACCGGGTTCGAATAGAACCACAGGTCGTTGTAGTTGCGCGCATTGACGGCATTGAAGCGCGCCACGTTGTCGGCCAGGTCCACCTTGGCGTCGGGCAGCGGTTCGCCCGCGGCGGTCTCGCCGGCCACGTCCACGCCCAGGTTGGTGCCGCGCAAGCGCAGGTATTGGCTCTTGTCGGCGGTCACCGTGGTCTTGATGACGTTGTAGCCCTCGGCGTCCACCGTCCAGTCGGCGCGGGTGAAACGGGCCAGCACGCGGGTCGTCGGGTTGGTGTCGGCGTCATAGCCCGGCGTGCCGGCGGCGGCGCGCGTACCGACCTCGCCCATAATCAGGTCCACGTGGTTGACGGTGGGTTTGACGTAGGTGGGGTTGCCGCTTTCGATCGGGTATTCGTAGTGGTTGCTGTCCGGGCTGCGAAAGCGGATGGTGACTTCCACGCGCTCGCCCTTGGCCGCCTTCAGCTCGCCGCCCATGTGCACGGCGCCGCCTGCGCCCTTGGCCTGGAAGTCCAGCGCATCGATCAGGTCGCCGAACACGCCGAACATGCGGCCGCTCTTCAAGCCCGCAACCACCGAGGCCATGTCCTTGCCGTCTTTCCACACATGCGTCTTGGCGTATTCGCCCGGCGCATAGCCCGAACTGTAGAGGCCCGAAGCCGTGCGGAAATGGAAGTCGGAATCCGCCACGGTCCAGATGCGGCGGCCTTCGCCCAGCAACGCGTCCCAGGTGCCGCCCAGGCGCGCCACCAGATAGTCCACGCCGCCATAGGTGCGGTTGGGCAGGAAGGCGTTGGTGTAGGCCGTGGC
>NZ_DBHKZA010000005.1:86523-125886 GCF_057314935.1 Achromobacter sp. | reverse complement strand
AGTCCACGCCGCCATAGGTGCGGTTGGGCAGGAAGGCGTTGGTGTAGGCCGTGGCGTAGCCGCCGCGGTCCGGTTCCATCTGGTTGCCCACCATGCCTTCGATGGCGAAGAAGACGTCCGGAGCCAGGTCGTTCATTTCGCGTAGTTGCGCCACGGTGTACTTGCCGGCGTAACGCGACGGATGGTTCAGCAGCATGTAGCTGTCGGGGTGTTTGTCGCGCAGCCATTTCAGCGCGGCCAGCGAATCGGCATGCGTGGTGAACGCACGCGTCTGGCCTGCCAGTTGCGACACCAGCAGCGGGTCGAAGAGGGCAGGGTCACGGTTGGTGAACAGGTATTCGAATTCAGCCACCGCTTGCAGCGACTTGGCCGACATCGGGTCGTTCACGCCGATGCCGATGTTCACGTGGTCATGCGTGGGCATGTCCCATTCGAATGAGGAAAAGATGATCTTGCCGGCATAGCGGCCAGCGGCTTGCGCCGTCTTGATGAACGGCACTTCGTACTGCGCCATGCCGGTGGAAAACGGCACGGGTCCGCCGGCAAGCGCCGTACCAGTATGGTCGCGGCCCGACAGACGCAAATGGTTCGAGATCGCGGCCCAGTCCAGCTTGTAGCGGTCGAAGGCCTGGTCCAGCGCGCTTTCCAGGCTGACTTGCGCGTCGTCCGACTGGTAGGTGTGCACGTGCAGGTCGCCCGCGGTCCAGGCGCCGGTCTCGACCGGCTTGGGATCGACCGGCGTGGGCTCCGTCACCACCGGCGGGGTGGGCGTGACGACTTCATCATCGTCGTCGTCGCTGCCGCCGCAGGCGCTCAACAGGGTGACGCAAACCAGCGACAACGGCATGACGGCCCGCCGCAAGCGGGATACTTCGAACTGCATGGACACACTCCAACGTCTGGCGGCATGCGAAGGCATGGCCGCAAAGGCCGGAACTATGCCCGCAGCGGGTGACGGGGGAATGACAGCGGGGCGGATTCCGCGACGGCCGTATCAGGCCGGATACACGCAGCCGTCTTCGATGCGCAGGGCCTGGCGGTCCAGAGCGGCGCCCTGGCAAGGGCCTTCGATGCAGTGCCCGTCTTCGAAGCGGAACAGCGCGGAATGGTGCGCGCACATGATCACCTCGCTTTCGTAGGTCAGGACGACGCCCGGCGTGGCCGCAAGCGGCACCGAGAAGTGCGGGCAACGGTCGGCGTAGCCCCAGACGGCGTCGCCCCGCCGGACCAGCACCAACGGCCGCCCGGGGCCTGCCAGGGCAAGGGCGCCACCATCAGGAATGTCGGCGATGCGGCACAACCTGCGCGCAGGCGCGCTGGGGTCATTCCGTTGCGCGGGGCAGGACGAAGTCATAGGCGCCTTCATGAAAATCCGTGCCAAATCCGAACCGGGCCGCCAGCGGCGAGCCGGCAGCGCGCGGCGAGTACGCCAGCACCAGCGCCGGCTTGACGCCGAACACCGCGTCGGAAGCCAGATAGGGGTCTCCCGCGTTGAAAACGTGCGTGACCAGCGTGCGGTGGCCGGGTGCTTCGATCATGAAGTGCAGATGCGCGGGCCGGTACACATGGCGGCCTGTTGTCGCCATCATGCGCCCGACCGGGCCGTCGTCCGGAATCGGGTACGACACGGGCAGGATGGTGCGGATGGCGTAGTAACCGGTATCGTCGCTGCGGTAGCGGCCCCGCAGGTTGCCGTGGGGCTGCTGCTTGTCCTGCCCTGAATACATGCCGTTGGCGGCGGTCTGCCAGACATCCAGCACTGCGCCCGCTATCGGGCGGCCTTCCGTGTCCCGCACGTGTCCATGCACCAGCGCAGGCTGGCCGGGCGTCAGCGCCATGTCTTCGCCCAGCGCGCGCTCGGGCATGCCGGCCATGTAGAAGGGCCCGAACACCGTGCTTTCCGTGGCGTTGCCGGGCTTGCGGTGATTGATCGCGTCCACCAGCATCGAAACGCCCAGCGTGTCGGACAGCAGGATGAATTCCTGCCGTACGACGTCGTCGCAGATCTGGCCTGTCTGCGTCAGATAGCGGATGGCCGCCAGCCATTCGGCTTCGTCCGGCTCGACGTCGGCGACAAAGGCGTGCAGATGCCGCACCAGGGACTGCATCACCTGCCGCAGTCGGGGATCGGGGGTGCCTTCGAAGGCGGCGACAACCTGTTCGGTCAGCGCGGCTTCCGCTTTGCGTGTGTCTGTGTCCATGGTGTCTTCCTGTTCGGCTGGCGGCCGGCGGTGGGGTGTCATGCGACGGGATCGCCGTGCCAGGCGCGTTGCAGCATGGCCAGGATGTCGTCGTGCCGTACGGGCCGCGGGTTGTAGTAGGGGTTGTCGGTCGCAATCTTCGCCGCTTGCCGGATGCCGTCTTCCGGCATCCCGATCTGCCCCAGCGATGCGGGCAGGGCCAGGTTGCGGTTCAGCGCCATCAGCAAGGCGCCGGCTTCGGCTGCCGTGTCGCCGCCCAGCGCGCGAGCCACGCGCTGCAGCGCGCCGGCCGCAGCGGCGTGGTTGTAGTGGGCGGTATAGGGCAGCATGATGGCGTGGGTCTGGGCATGGGGCAGGTTGAAGCTGCCGCCGAGCGTATGGCAGATCTTGTGGTGCAGCGCCATGCCCACCGCGCCCAGGCAGGCGCCTGCAAGCCAGGCGCCATACAGCGCATCGGCCCGCGCCGCGTCGTCGCGCATGTCGGCAACCACGGCCGGCAAGGCGCGCGCCAGGCTGCGAATGGCTTCTTCCGCCATCAGGCTGACGATCGGATTGGCATCCTGCGCGTACAGCGCTTCGACCGCGTGCGCGACCGCGTTCATGCCCGAGGCCGCGGACAGGTCGGCAGGCAGGTCCCGGGTCAGCAAGGGGTCGTAGAGCACGGTCTTGGGCAGCACGCGCAAATCGCGGCCGGTGGTCTTCAGGCCGTTTTCCGTCATGCCGTAGATCGGCGTCATTTCCGAGCCTGCGTACGTGGTGGGCACGGCCAGGATAGGCAGGGACGAAGTGAGCGCGATCGCCTTGCCCAACCCGATCGTGGACCCGCCGCCGATGGCGACGCAACAGTCCGCGGACAGCTGTTCAGCCTGCGCGCGGGCGGCTTCTGCCGCTTTGCGCGGCACATGCATGACCGCTGCGCTACAGACGCCCGCAGCCAGGGAGCCCAAGGCTCGCGCCGCCCGTTCGCCCAGCTGGCGTTGGCCCGGGGTAGTCAGGATCAGTGCGCGGCGGGCTCCCAGCCGCTGGACTTCCTCGGGCAGCCGGGACAGCGCGCCGGCCTGGAAGATCACCCGCGCCGGCAGGGCCTGATAGACGAAATCCAGCATGATCCCTCCTTAGCGCTTGAAGTGCGCGGGGACTGTTGCATCGACATTAACCCAGACCGAGCGCGCCTCGGTATAGTCGTGCATGGCTTCGAAGCCCATTTCGCGTCCGTAGCCGGACTGGCCCACGCCACCGAACGGGCTGCCTGGATTGACCCGCTTGTAGCAGTTTATCCAGCACATGCCCGCTTCGATGGCGCCGGCCATCTTGTGGGCGCGGGCAAGGTCGCGCGTCCACAGCCCGCTGCCCAGCCCGTATTCCGTCGCGTTGGCGATGGACAGCGCCTCTTCATCATTGCCGAAGCGCAGCACGGTGACGAACGGGCCGAAAACCTCCTCCTGCGACACGCGATCGTGCGGCTTGGCTTCCACGATCGTCGGGGCCACGTAGTAGCCGGCGGACAGTTCCCCGCCTGGCGCCTGGCCGCCCGCCAGCACGCGCGCGCCTTGGTCGCGGGCGATCTGCGTGTATGACAAGACTTTGTCGCGATGCTGGGCAGAGGTCAGTGGCCCCATCTCGGTGTCGGGCAGGCGCGGATCGCCCAGCCGGATGGAATTGGCCAATGCCGTGAATCGCTCCAGGAAGGCGTCGGCGATGTTGTCGTGCAGCATCAGCCGCGACCCGGCGATGCAGGCTTGGCCCTGGTTGTGGAAGATGGCCCACGCCGCGCCATTGATGGCGGCGTCGAGGTTGGCGTCATCGAACACGATGTTCGCGCCTTTGCCGCCGAGCTCCAGCTGCACGCGCTTGAGATTGCCCTGGGAGGCTTGGACGATGCGGCGTCCGGTCGCCGTCGATCCGGTGAACGCGATCTTGCCGACTGCCGGATGCTCGGCCAAGCGCTGGCCTGCGGTATGACCGTAGCCGGGCACCACATTCACGACGCCGTCGGGAAAGCCCGCGGCGGCGATCAGCTCGGCGATGCGCAGGGTCGACAACGGGGTCAGTTCCGACGGTTTGAGCACCACGGTGTTGCCGGCGGCGAGCGCCGGGCCCAGCTTCCAGCTGGTGAACATCAACGGGAAGTTCCAGGGCACGATCTGCCCCACCACGCCGATGGGCGCGCGCCGGACATAGTTGAGGAAGCCGGTCTCGACCGGCACGACGCTGCCGAGCAGTTTGTCCGCCATGCCGCCGAAATAGCGGAAGCAGGCGGCGGTACGGGGCACGTCCAGCCCCCGCGTGTCCCGGATAGGATGCCCGGTGTCCAGCGTTTCCAGTTGCGCCAGTTCCTCCGCGTTGGCGTCGATCAGATCGGCCAGCTTGAGCAGGAGCCGGCCGCGATCGGCCGCCGCCATGCGCGACCAGGCCGGGAAGGCGCGTTGCGCGGCTTGCACCGCCAGGTCCACGTCGGCGGCGTCAGCGGCGTCGATGGCGGTGATGCGCGTCCCGTCGTGCGGGTTCAGGATATCGATGGTGCCGCCGGCGAGCGCGTCGGTAAAGCGGCCGCCGATAAAGAGTTTGTTCTGCATGGCTGAGGTTCGCTGAGAGGAAGTAGGAAACGGCGTGGTCAGAACGCCACCGGATAGGGTGGGAGTTCGCCGCTCTCGTAGCGCCCGGGCAGGTCGGGCGTGGCGTTTTCCCAGACCAACAACATGGACCGCTTGGTCGAATATCCTTGATGCCGGATGTCGGCGGGCATGGCGCAGATATCGCCGGCCCGCATCGTGATGCGCGCGCGGGGCGCGCCGGTGTCCTTGTCCGCCACGTCCCAGACGATTTCGTCGGAAAGCTGCAGAAACCATTCCACCCGGTCGTTGCCGTGGAAGACCGGCAGGATGAACTCTTCGGTCGTGGGGCAGAACAGGCTTGCGCCGCAGACCGAGGTGACGGACGGGTTCCAGGTGACGTCGGAGCGGGACAGGTACTTGAACAGGTTGAAGGCATGGAGCTGCCCGTCGTAGCCCGGTTCGGGGAACACCTGCGGCTCGTCCTGCGGGACATCGGCGAAGGCGCGGTTGACGGGAAGGTCGTTGCGCAGGGGCGAATCGTCCGGCAATCCGGGCATGCGGCGGGTGGCGATCCTGGAACGCTCGATCGCGGCGGCGTTTTGGCCGTGTTTTCGGCCGTAGGCCGAGCCGGTTTCCTCCGGGGCCGCAAACGGGTCGAAGCCTTCGTTGGTCCAGTCGTGCAACATGGCCTTGAAGGTCGCCATGATGGTCGGCGTATCGAACGTCTCGGTGTAGTCCACGCCGGCGGCCTTCATGACGCCGTTGAACGAACCGGCGTAGACGTCCACTTTCCCATAGTGGTTGCGGGTGCCGAACACCTGGTCGAAGTTCACCCAGCCGTAGAAGAAGCCCCAAGCCACGTCGCGCATCAGCGCCCGCAGGAACGCGTCGGCGGGGATGGCGTGCGTGCGGGTCTGGCCTTTGGCGGGCCATTGCACTTTCGCGAAATACTCGTCGCGGCTGAATTCGAAGGCGCCGAGGCGAAAGCCCTTGTAGCCGGTGGCGGCATCGGGGGCGGTCGCGACGACTTTGTCCGCGGCGAAGGCGGGCGAATGCGGGGAGGTGTCAAGCATGGCCATGGCGGCTCTCCTGATGGGTAAGTGGTGGCGGGCTCAGGGCGGTCAGCGGACGCAGATATCGGCCCACTTTTCGACCGACAACTCGCCCAGGCGGGTCTGCATCAGCAAGACGCCCGGGCGATGCGCGGTGAAGCGGTAGGCGCAACCGCCGGGCAGCAGGCATTGGTGCCCACGGCCCAGCGCGACGCGCCCCATTGGCTGGCCCGCCGGCGTGTGGCCCGCCAGCACGGCGCCTTGGCCCGGCGCGGGCGGCGCGTCCAGCGCCAGGAATTCAACCAGGGCCTCGCCATCCATCAGGACGGCGAACTCGTCATGGCTACATGCGTACCAGGGGGATTTCCCTTCGATGCGCAGCGTTTCGATGACGTACTCCAGGTTCTTGCCCACCACGACCTTTTCGTAGGGGGCCGACTGCGTGGCCACTTCGAAGATGTTGGAAAAGACGTAGTGGCGGGGTGAGCCGTGCGTGATCTCGATGCCGCCTTTGCGGTAGTGCGCAAGCGAGCCGAAGGCGGTAGGGGGGGCGGCGGTGTTCATGGTGTCTCCTTGATAGGACGGGCTGTCAATCCACCCGCAGGTTGATCTTGCGGACGACGGCGGCCCATTTGGCGGCGTCCTCCTGCAGTTGCCGGGCGGTATCGCCGGGCGTTTGGGGCAATGGGTCCAGGTCGTTGGCCTGCAGCTTGCGCTTGACGTCGGGCCGCGCCAGGGCGCGCGCCACCTCTTCGTTCATGCGGCGCACGATGGCCTCGGGCGTGCCTTTCGGCGCGAACAGCATTTCCCGGAAAGTGGCGTCATAGCCCGCGACGCCCGCTTGCGACATCGTGGGAACGTCCGGTGCAACGGTGGACCGCGTGGAGCCGGATACCGCCAGGCCATTGAGCTTGCCCGCCGTCACGTAGGACGCCACCACGGGCGAAGCGAGGAAGCCGCAAGGCACCTGGCCGGCCAGCACGTCCTGCGCGGCGGGCGAGGGGCCTTTGTACGGAACATGCAGGACATTGAGGCCGGCGCCGGCAAGATAAAGCTCCATGGCAAGGTGGCCGGGAACGCCTTGCCCGCCGGAGGCGTAGCTGAGCGATCCGGGCGTCTTCCTCGCCGCGGCGTCCAGCTGTTCCAGGGTGCGCAGGCCCGAGGCGGGCGCGCACACGAGCATCTGGTTGAAGTTCGCCAGCGCCACGACCGGCACCAGGTCCGATGGCGCGAAATTCAATGAGCGGTAGATCGCGGGGTTGATCGTGACCACCGTGTCGGGCGCTTCCAGGAAGGTGTAGCCGTCGGGGGCCGAGCGGGCTACGGCCTCCGCACCGATGTTGCCGCCCGCGCCTGGGCGGTTTTCGACGACGAGGGCCTGCTTGAGGGCCTGACCGACAGCGTCCGCGACGATGCGCGTCGCGGTGTCGCCAGGCGACCCGGCGGGAAAGGCGACCACGACACGGATCGGGCGGCTGGGCCAGTTGTCCTGCGCCAGGGCGCAGGAGACCGGGCCGGCGGCCAGACAGGCCGCCAGCGCAAGATGTTGGGGTTTCATGGGTTTGTCTCCTGAAGGGCTGTTGTTTTCGCTGTGCCGCGTGCCGCTTGCTACCACCTGCCGATATGGATCCCGGCCTCTTCCTCCTTGCGTGTCCACTGCGTCATGGCGCGGTGGCTGATGGTGGGATGGATCTTGCGCTTTCGCAGCCAGTCGAAGAGCGCAGCCTGATAGCGCTCACGGACGCAGGCGTGGGCGGGATCCGTGCCCAGGTCCACGAACTCGTCCGGATCGGCGCGCAGGTCGAACAATTGCGGCGCAAGCCCGTCGAAGTGGACGTACTTCCATTCGTGGTCGCGCACCATGACCGTGTGGCAACCGTCCGCGGGGCGGCCCAGCGGTTCGCGCACGAAATCGCGGAACGCATAGTCGTTTTCGGAGAACACGGCGTGGCGCCATTCGGCAGGCGCCTTGCCGTGCAGCAACGGCATCAGGGAGCGTCCTTCGACAATGTGGTCGGGGATATCGGCGCCATAGGCGTCGAGGATCGTAGGCACCAGGTCGATGGCCTCCACCAGCCGGGTCTGCACCGCGCCGCGGTGCGCGTCGCCGTCTGCGCCGGGCAGGCGGATGATCAACGGCACCTTGGCCACGCAATCGTGGAACAGTTCCTTTTCGCCCAGGTAGTGGTCACCCAGGTAGTCGCCATGGTCGCTGCAGAAGATGACCATGGTGTCTTGGTCGCGGCCACTGTCCTGCAGATAGTCGAACAGCACGCCCAACTGGTCGTCCACCTGTTTGATCAGGCCCATGTAGGTGGGGATGACGGTGTCGCGCACCTCTTGCCGCGAGAAATTCCCGCTGACCTCCGCTTGGCGGAACCCGTGCAGCACGGGGTGAGCGCGCTGCAATTCACGAGGGTCCTGCTTGACCGGCAGCACATCGTCCCGCGTGTACATCGCGTGGTAAGGCGCCGGCGCCACGTATGGCCAATGCGGCTTGATGTAGGAGAGGTGCAACACCCAGGGCGTGTCGCGGCTCTCCTCCATGAACTCGATGGCGCGACGGGTCATGTATGGCGTTTCGGAATCCTCTTCGCGGACCCGGGCGGCAAGACCGGCCGACCGCATTTTCCAGCCCGAGAGAATCTCGCCGGCCGCGCCCTGCGCCGAATTGGCGTGGTCGTGCCAGGGATTGGGGCCGTCGTAGCCGCGCTGGCGCAGATAGCGGGTGTAGTGGTGCGAGTCGTCGGCGAACCCCGGGGGCCAGATGCCGTCGTCCCGGTCGAAGGGTTCGAAGCCGCCCTGCATCGCAAGGCGGGCCCCGGGACTGTCCAGGTCGACGCCCAGGCGCCGCAGGCCGGCCATGTCCGCCTCGACGTGCGTCTTGCCCGCCACCGCGACGCGCACGCCGCGCGGCCGCAGATGGTCGCCCAAGGTCAGCTCGCTGACCGGCATCGGCACGAAGTTCCAGACGGCGCCGTGGCTGGTGACGTATCGGCCCGTGTAGTAAGACATGCGGGACGGCCCGCAGACGGGGCCTTGCACGAACGCATTCGTGAAGCGCATGCCCTCGGCGGCCAGCCGATCGATGTTGGGCGTGTGCAGCCGAGGGTGGCCATAGCAGGAAAGATAGTCCCACCGCAGTTGGTCGCACATGATCCACAGCACATTGCGTACAGCGTGTCCGCTCATTCCCGCCCCTTGTCCCGATGTGTCCGCCGTTGCGGCTTTCCAGTGCTGCAACGATATTTCGCGGTGCTGGGCGACTCAAGCGCGATCTGCTAGAGTTTCACTGAGTGAAATCCTTAGTGCTCGGCGGAAAAGGACGCGCGATGAGCCGTTGGGAACCGAAAGTCAAGATGATCGATGCGTTGGCGCGGGGGCTTGCCGTGCTTGACGAGGTGCGCGCCACGCAGGGCGCCAGCCTGCACGAATTGCATGTGCGTACGGGCTTTGCCAAGGCCACCTTGCTGCGTATCCTCGCCACGTTGCAATCGCGAGGCTTGATCTGGCGGCGCCTTGCCGACGACCATTTCTGTCCGGCGGGCGCGCCGGACGCGCGTGGCCGCCAGTCCCAGGTGCTGGACAGGCTGGGCCAATGCGCCGCGCCGGAACTCGACCGCCTGCAAGCCGAAGTCCTGTGGCCGTCCGACCTGGCGGTGCGGCGCGCCAGCGCCATGATCGTGCGCGAGACCAATCGCAACCAGTCCTACTTCACGATCCGGCGCGACAACATCGGGTTCCGCATCAACATGCTCCGTTCGGCGGTGGGGCGGGCGTATCTGGCCTTTTGCGCGGAAAAGGAGCGTGAGTCGGTGCTGGCGGCGTTGCGTCGCAGCCGCCGGGAGGGCGATGCGCTCGCGCATGACAGCCGTGCCGTCGCGGCGATGTTGGACCGCACCCGCCGGCAGGGGTATGGCCTGCGTGAACAGCGGTTCGGGGGCGACTACGACAAGCCGCGCCGCGATCAGAACGACAGGCTGGAAGCGCTGGCGGTGCCGATCGTAGCGCCGTCCGGGCGCGTCTACGGCTGCGTGAACGTCGTCTGGATCCAGGGCGTGCGTTCGGTGGACCAGATGGTGGAGCAATGCCTGGACCCGTTGCGCCGTGCCGCGCAAGCCATCTCCGCCGGCATGGGTGGACGTTAGCGGTTCGCGCCCGCGTCGGCCTGCGCCTGCCGGATGATGGCCTGCGCCGTCCAGCGCACCACGTCCGTGATTTCAGGCAATTCCAGTTGCCAGATGTCTTTCAACACCAGGAACACCTCAGACCCGTAGACCAGCGACAGCGCCTGGGCGACGCGGTCTTGTTGCGCCGGCGTCAAGTCCGCCGCCAGCGGGGCGATGGCGCGCTTCAGGATATCGACCCGATGCCCGCGCACCAGGCGCGGTTCGTTGCCCGCCTTGCCGGCGCTGGCTTCGGCATGCTGCTGCAGCGACACCATGATGGCGGCGCGCAACGAGGCCTCGTGGGCTTCCAGCCGCGGAAAGGCGAAGCGCAGCAGTTCGTCCACGCGGGTGGCGGCGTCTGGCGACGCGGAGTTCCAGGCCAGGATGGGGCCCAGGCTTTCATCCACGACGGCGGCGATCAGTGCGCTTTGGCTGGGGAAGTAGCGGTACGCGGTCGCGCGCGAGACCCGGGCGTGTTCGGCCAGTTCGGCGACCGACGGGGTGATCCCCTGGGCCATCAACTGCTGCGCCGCGTCCAGCAGCGTCTTGCGCATGCGGGCGCGGGGCCCATGCGGGGGTTCCCCGCTGGCTGCCGCCTGCCGGCTGGCGGGCGCGATCAGTCGTGCGGTGCCCGCCGCCGGAGCGGCTTGGGTGGCGAGGGAGGTTTGACGTGAGATAGGTGTCTCAGTATGATTCTTTCGTCTCATTTCTTGATTCTACAGGCCTTGCGGCCTCACATATCGAGGCGCGCACCGAGTGTAGCCGCCCGCGGAGGAGCCATGACGCAATCGAACCGGCGGGTCTTTGTCGCCGCCACCTACGACACCAAGGGCCACGAAGCCGAGTACGTGGTGGATCTGCTCAAGCGCGAGGGCCTGGACGTGGTGTCGGTGGACGTGTCCACCACGGGCGCGGCCAGCGCCGCCAAGGTGCAGGCCGAGGAAGTGGCCCGCAGCCATCCCGGCGGCGCGCAGGCGGTGTTCACCGGCGACCGCGGCACGGCGATTGCCGCCATGGCGCTTGCCTTTGAACGCTATGCGGCCGGCAATGGCGCCATCGGCGCCTTGCTTGGTCTTGGCGGCTCGGGCGGCACCGCGTTGATCACGCCCGCGATGCGCGCACTGCCCATCGGCACGCCCAAGCTGATGGTGTCGACGATGGCCTCCGGCAACGTCGCGCCTTATGTCGGCCCCTCCGATATCGCCATGATGTATTCCGTGACCGACGTGGCTGGCCTGAACCGCATTTCCCGTCGCGTGCTGGCCAACGCCGCCGGCGCGATCGGCGGCGCATTCCGGCAGGCGGGCGTCGCCATCAAAGACGATGGGCGGCCCGCCGTAGGCATCACGATGTTCGGCGTGACCACCGCCTGCGTGCAGCAGGTGACGCCGTTGCTGGAATCCCGCTACGACTGCCTGGTGTTCCACGCCACGGGCACGGGCGGGCAGTCGATGGAAAAACTGCTGGACAGCCATTTGCTGGGCGGCGTGCTGGACCTGACCACCACCGAAGTCTGCGATTTTCTGTTCGGCGGCGTCCTGGCCTGCACGGAAGACCGCTTCGGTGCCGTGGCCCGCACCCGTGCCCCGTACGTCGGCTCCTGCGGCGCGCTGGACATGGTGAACTTCGGCGGGATGGAGACCATTCCCGAACGCTATCAGGGCCGCAAGTTCTATCCGCACAATCCGCAGGTGACACTGATGCGCACCACGGTCGAGGAAAACGCCGCCCAAGGCAAATGGATCGCTGCCAAGCTGAACCAATGCGACGGGCCGGTGCGCTTCTTGATCCCTGAAGGCGGCGTGTCCGCGCTGGACGCGCCAGGCCAGGCGTTCTGGGACCCCGAGGCCGACGCGGCCTTGTTCGCTGCGCTGGAAGCCAACCTGGTGCAGACGCCGCAGCGCCGGCTGGTGCGCGTGCCCTGCCACATCAACGACCCGCTGTTCGCCAAGACGGCGGTCGACCACTTTCTTGAAATCGCTACCCCTTAAGGATTGCAGTCATGCCCCGTTTCGACCGTAACGACCTGCTGGACAAGTTTCGCGCCATGGTGCGCGCACGCACGCCCATCGTGGGCGGCGGCGCGGGCACGGGCCTGTCGGCCAAGTGCGAAGAGGCGGGCGGCATCGACCTGATCGTGATCTACAACTCGGGCCGCTACCGCATGGCGGGCCGGGGGTCGCTGGCCGGGCTGCTGGCCTACGGCAACGCCAACGAGATCGTCGTCGACATGGGCCGCGAAGTGCTGCCCGTGGTGAAAAAGACCCCCGTGCTGGCCGGCGTGAACGGCACCGACCCGTTCTGCGACTTCGACGTGTTCCTGGATGACCTGAAGCGCCAGGGGTTTTCAGGCGTGCAGAACTTCCCTACTGTCGGCCTGATCGACGGCACCTTCCGCGCCAACCTGGAAGAGACGGGCATGGGCTATGCGTTGGAAGTGGACATGATCCGCCTGGCGCACAAGAAGGGCATGCTGACCACGCCCTATGTCTTCAATGAAGACGACGCGGTCGCGATGGCCAAGGCCGGCGCGGACATCATCGTCGCGCACATGGGCCTGACGACGGGCGGCTCCATCGGCGCCGAGACTTCGCAGACGCTGGACGGGTGCGTGGCCGCCATCGACCGCATCGCCGCCGCCGCGCTGGCGGTGCGTCCGGATATCATCGTGCTTTGCCATGGCGGCCCCATCGCCACGCCCGAGGACGCCGCGCATGTGCTGCGCGCCTGCAAGCATTGCCATGGTTTCTACGGCGCCAGCTCCATGGAGCGCCTGCCCACCGAACAAGCGCTGACCGCTGCCACGCGCGAGTTCAAAAACCTGACTTTCTAAGAGGGTCCCATGCCGCATACCGTCCACATCAGTGCCATCATCCATGCGCCGCTGGAAAAGGTCTGGCCGCTGTTCCGCGACTTCGACGGGCTGGCCGGCTGGCATCCCGGCGTGGCGCAAAGCCGGCTGGAAGCCGGTGGCCGCCATGACGCGGTGGGCAGCGTGCGGCACTTGACGCTTGCGCCTTCGGGTTTCGTGCGCGAACAACTGCTGATGCTGGACGATCCCGGCACCGCGCTGCGCTATTCCATCATCGAGACCGACCTGCCGATGCGCGACTACGTGGCGGGCGTGTCCTTGCGCCCCATCACGGAAAGCGGCCATACCCTGGTCGAATGGTGGGCCGACTTCCGGGTGGAAGGGGCGCCGCTTGCCGATGTGGCGAAGGCCGTGGGGCAGGGCGTGTTCGCGACGGGCCTGGCCGCGCTGGACGTGAAATTGCGCGCCGCCTAGGCCACCGCTTTCCTTCCGGCCGGCACGCGCTTGCAGCCGGCCGGCAGCGGCGCATCGCGCAGATAGTCGTGGATGGCGCGGATCAGCGCCTGCGCGGCCGGGCTCAGCGGATACTCCTTGTGCCGGATGATGCACACCGTGCGCACGACGGTCGGCCGCGCCAGCAGCGCATAGGCCAGGCCGGGTTCCAGCACGCGTTGGGCGGCCAGCGCCGGCAGCACCGCCACGCCCAGACCGGCCTTCACCAGGGCGGCCTGCGACGTCGTGCTGGAGGCTTCATAGAAGGGCGCGCCCGCCTCGATGGGCAAGTCCGCCCGGGCGCGCAAAAGCGCCATGATCCCCGTTTCGTCCACCACCCCAACCAGCTTGCGCTCGGCCAGGTCCGACCAGCGCATGGTGCCGTCGCGTCCCGGTCGCAGGCCGGCGTCGTCGGCGCGGTAAAGCACCCCGAAGCGGTCTTCCAGCACAGGGTCGAAGCGCAGCCCCGGCGCGTCGGCCCAGCGGCTGGTCAACCCGAAGTCCACCTCGCGCGTGGCGACCTTGCGCTGGATGCGGCCTGAATTGTCGTCGCTCAGGTACAGGCGCACGGCGGGGTACTGCGCCGAGAATCCGGCCGCGGCCGGCGCGATGATCTGCGTGATGGCCGATGGTGCGGCAGCCACGCCGACGCGCCCGCGCTCCAGCGCCCCATAGCGCACCACATCTTCGATCACCCCATCGAAATCCGCCAGCAGCCGCATCACGCGGGGCAGGAACTCTTCGCCGGCGGCGGTCAGCAGCACGCGCCGGCTCGTGCGCGCAAAAAGCTGGGTGGCCAGCGCGTCCTCCAGTTGGCGCACCAGGCTGGTGACCGACGATTGCGTCTGGAACAGGCGCTTGGCCGCGTGCGTGAAGCTGGATTCCTGCGCTACCGCGACAAAGGCGGTCAAGTGCTTCAGGGTGACATGCTTGGGCAGGCGATTCATTTCAAACCACGATAGATGGATCAATAAAAACAATTTTTCCAGATTGATCGCGCGAACGATACTAGGGCCTTCATCCAGGCGGGACAATCATGCGGCAGGAAACATTGGATCTGATCATTGAAGGCGGCTGGGTCATCGACGGCCTGGGCGCACCCAGGCAGCGCGCGGACGTCGGCGTGGCGGGCGAACGCATCGCGGCGATCGGCGATTTGTCCGGCGTGGCCGCTACCCGCAGGCTGGACGCCCGGGGCAAGATCGTGGCACCCGGGTTCATCGACGTGCACGGCCACGACGACCTGATGTTCGTCGAAAAGCCCGGCCTGGAATGGAAGACCAGCCAAGGCATCACCTCGGTTGTGGTCGGCAATTGCGGCGTCAGCGGCGCGCCCGCGCCGCTGCCCGGCAACACCGCCGCGGCGCTGGCCTTGCTGGGCGAAACGCCGTTGTTTGCGGACATGCAGGCCTACTTCGATGAAGTGCGGTCTACCCAGCCGATGATCAATGTGGCGGCGCTGGTCGGCCACGCGAACCTGCGCCTGGCCGCCATGCGCGACCCGACGGCAGCGCCCAGCGCAGATGAACAGGCGGCCATGCAGCGGATGCTGGCCGAGGCGCTCGCCGCGGGCGCGGTGGGGTTCAGCACCGGCCTGGCGTACCAGCCGGGCGGCGTGGCCGAACCCGCTGAATTGGAGGGGCTGGCCCGCGTGGCCGCGGCGCATGGCGCGCTGCACACCAGCCATATCCGCAACGAAGGCGACGAGGTCGAAGCCGCCGTGGACGAAGTGCTGGCCGTCGGGCGCAGCACGGGCTGCGCCACCGTGCTCTCGCACCACAAGTGCATGATGCCGCGCAACTGGGGCAAGAGCCGCGCCACGCTGGCCAACATCGACCGCGCCCGCGCCGAAGGCGTGGACGTGGCGCTGGACATCTATCCCTACCCGGGCAGCTCCACCATCCTGATTCCCGAGCGCGCTGAAAGCATCGACGATATCCGCATCACCTGGTCCACGCCGCATCCCGAATGCAGCGGCGAATCGCTGGCCGACATCGCCGCGCGCTGGGGCTGCGACAAGACGACCGCGGCCCGAAGGCTGTGCCCGGCAGGCGCCATCTACTTCGCGATGGACGAAGCCGAAGTGCAGCGCATCTTCCAGCACGAATGCTGCATGGTGGGCTCGGATGGCTTGCCCAACGATGCGCATCCGCATCCGCGCCTGTGGGGCAGCTTCACGCGCGTGCTGGGCCGCTATGTGCGCGAAGCCGAGCTGCTGACGCTGGAAGCCGCCGTCGCCAAGATGACGGCGCTGCCCGCGCGCGTGTTCGGCCTGGCCGGACGCGGCCAGCTCAGCGTGGGGGCGTGGGCGGACATCACGGTGTTCGATGCGGACACGGTGATGGACCGCGCCACGTGGGAGTCGCCCACGCTGGCGTCTGCCGGCGTCGAGCACGTGCTGGTCAACGGCCAGCCCGTGTTTCCGGCGGCCGACGGCATGGCGCGGCCCGGAAAGATATTGCGCCGGGAACCCGCCGCGCGCGGTCAAGACACCGAATAACAACAGCAACCATCCTTCAGGAGACAACCCCATCATGATGATGCGCAAGACTTGTACGGCCCTTCTGCTTGCCGCCGTGCTCCCCGCGGCCCACGCCGCCTTTCCGGACCATCCCATCACCCTGATCGTGCCGTTCCCGGCCGGCGGCCCTACCGATATCGTCGGCCGGGTGGCGGCGGCGAAGGCGGGCGAGATCCTGGGTCAGCAGATCGTGGTGGAAAACCGCACCGGCGCCTCGGGCACCATCGGCATGGCCGCCACGGCGCGCGCCAAGCCGGACGGCTACACCGTGGGCTTGGCCACCGTCAGCACGCACGGCACCGCGCCGCACCTGTTCCCCAACCTGGCGTACGACCCCGTTAAGGATTTCACGCCCATCAGCAACCTGGTGACCAGCCCCAACATTCTGAGCGTGAATCCGAAATTCCCCGCGCAGACGCTGGCCGACTTCGTGTCGCACGTGAGCGCCAATCCGAACAAGGAAGGCTACGCCAACGCCGGCGCGGGCGGCGTGAACGACCTGGGCATGATCTGGTTCCTGCAGATCATCGGCGGCAAGATGAACAGCATCTCTTATCGCGGTTCGGCGCCCGCGTTGACCGACACCGTGGGCGGCGTGGTGCCGGTGATCTTCGACAACTTCCCGTCGTCGTTGCCCTACCTGAAAAGCAAGCATCTGCATGCGCTGGCCATCACGGGCGCCGAGCGCAACCCGCGGCTGCCCGACGTGCCGACGTTTGCCGAACAAGGCTACAAGGACTACGACGTCACCGCCTGGTACGGCGTCGTCGGGCCAGCAGGGATGCCCGACGACGTGCGTGACAAGTTGGCCCGGGCCTTCGCCGAAGCCGTGCGCGATCCCGCCACGGCGGCAAAGATGGAAGAGACGGGCGCGTTTCCGCTGGGCAACACGCCGGCGGAATTTTCTGAGCAGATCCGCAGCGAACGCGACCGTTGGAAGACCGTGATCGATCGCGCGCAGATCAAGCTGCAGTAAGCGCCGTCAATAGACATCGCGGCGGTACAGGCCGCCGTGCTGCATGGCTTGCAGGCGGTCGTCGCCCAGGATGTCCTGCAGGGCGGCATCGACGCCGCTTGCCATGCCTTGCAGGCTGCCGCAGACATAGATGGCGGCGCCCGCGTCCACCCAGGACCGCACCGCGTCGGCGTGTTCGCGCAGCAGGTGCTGCACATACCGGCGCTGAGGTTGGTCGCGGGAGTAGACGGCGTCCATGCGTTCCAGCGTGCCGTCCTGCTGCCAGGCCGCGATGTCTTCGTCGCAGAAGCGGTCATGCGCGGCGTTGCGTTCGCCGAAGACCAGCCAGTTGCGCCGGTGACCTTTGGCGCGGCGGGCCTTGATCAAGGCCCGCAGGCCGGCCAGCCCGGTGCCGTTGCCCACCAGGATCATCGGACGTCCGTCTTGCGGCGCATGGAAATTGCGGTTGGCGCGCACGCGCAGTTCAATGCCGTCGCCTTCCTGGGCGATATGGGTCAGCCAGCCGCTGCCCAGCCCCAATCCGCCGTCCGCGCTGCGCATCTGGCGCACCAGCAACTGGATGGCGCCATCTTCCGGCAGGGATGCGATGGAGTACTCGCGGTGCGCCTGCACCGGCCCGCCGCGGGCTTGCCGGGGCCCGATCTCGGCGATGTCCCCGGCCATCCATCGTGGCGTTTCGCCCGCAGGCGGCGTCAGCGTCAGCAGATAGCAAGGGCCGCCCTGGCTTTCGGGATTCATCAGGCGGCGGTCCGCCAGGCGCCAAGTGTCGTAGACGGGCGCCTGCCAGTCAGGCAGGTCGCTGCGGCCGGCCAGCAGGCCCAGATGATGCTGCCAATGGCGCAGCGCCGCCGGGTCGCCGTTGTCCACTTCCACCAGATCGAACAGCGGCGTTGCGCCTTGCGCATGCAGCCAATCGTCAAGCCGGTGGCCAAAGCCGCAGAACTGGGCGTATTCGCTGTCGCCCAACGCCAGCACGGCGTATTGCATGCCGGCCAGGGCCGGCGCGGCGCGGGCGGCCGTCGACGCTGCCTGCATCTGGCCAGCGAAGGCCGCGGCAGCGTCGGGCGGGTCGCCTTCGCCATAGGTGCTGACCACGAACAACACGCGGCGATAGGCAGCCAGGCGAGTCAGGTCCACCTGGTCCAGCGCCGCCACCCGGATCGTCAGGCCGCCGGCGCGCAGGGAGTCGGCGGTCTGGGCGGCCAGCGTTTCGGCGTAGCCGGTCTGGGTGGCGTAGGCGACCAGCAGCGTGTCTTCGGGCGGGGGGGCGTCCAAGGCTTGCAGGGCTTGCGCGTGCAGGGCTCGCTGCCGCCGGGCGCGCCGCCACGCCCATAGGCAGAGCAGCAGCCAAAGCCCCACCACGCATGCCGCAGCGATCAACCGGGTCAGGCTCATGGGATCAGCGAGGCAGCGCCAGCGCCTGGAACGCCGGAGTGGCGACGACGCGATAGGCATCGGCGTCACGCAGGATGAAGAGGGCCGCCAGATCATGGCGGCGGGCATAAGCCAGGCCGTCCGTTTCGCCCAGCACCGTCAGCACGGTCGCCAGGGCGTCGGCCTGCATGCAGACCGGGTGCAGCACGGAAACCGAGGCCACGTTGTTGCGCACGGGCTGGCCGGTGCGCGGGTCGATGGTGTGGGCATAGCGGGCCTCGCCGCTGCCCGCATGGCGGCGGTAGTCGCCCGAGGTCGCGATGCTGCGGTCTTCCAGCGGAAAGGCCAGGGCATGGGCATCGCTGGCGTCGGGCACTTCGACGGCGACGCGCCACGGCTGGCCGTCGGGCCGTTTGCCGCGTGCGCGCAATTCGCCGCCGACTTCCACCAGGTATTGCGTGATGCCCAACGCGTCCAGCGCCATCGCGGCGCGGTCCACGCCGTAGCCCTTGGCGATGGATGACAGGTCCAGGTAGACGCCGCCCGGTTGGAGGGCGGCCTGCCGGCCGGCATCCAGCGCTACGCGCCGCCAACCGCAACGCCGGCGCGCGGCCTCGACGGCGGCAGGCGAGGGCGGTTCAAAGGCGCGTTGATGCGGTCCGAACCCCCAGGCGTTGACCAGCGGACCCACTGTCGGGTCATAGGCCCCTTCGCTGTCTTCCGCCAGCGCCATCGCATGGCGCAGCACATGGAAGAACGCATCGGGCAATTCCCGCCAGCCCGCGCCGGCCTGATTGAACAGGCTGATGTCGGAACCGGCTTCCCAGGTGCTCATCTGCGCCACGACCTCATCCAGCGCGGCCTGCACCGCCAGCCGCGCCGCCTGGTCGCTGCAACCGGCGGGCAACGCCAGGCGCGCCGACCAGGTCGTGCCCATGGTCGCGCCAGCCAGCGCAGCCGGCGCCGCAAGCGCGGCCGGCATCGCGCCATAGGCGACGCGTACTGCGGGGGCCGCCGCGCCGCGCGGCGCATAGGAAGGAGAGGTCGCCACGCGCGCGCTGCCGCTTAGGGCTGCAGCACTTCGACGGTGCCGGCGTACGACAGGCGGCGCTTCTTGGCTTGCGGCACGGTGACCTTGGCGTCTTCCATGCCGGCTTCGATCCAGTACAAGCCGGGTTGCGCCCACTTCACCGAGAACTTGCCGTCCTTGTCCGTCTTCAGCTTGATTTCGCCGACCTTGTCGCGATAGCGGCTGCCGCCGGGCACCACGTTCACTTCCAGTTCCGCGGCGGGCTTGCCGTCTACCAGCATCTGGAAGGTGGCTTCCTCGCCCGTGAACAGGTCGTTGGGATGCGTGACGGGCGCCAGCTCCAGGCCGCGGCCCACCGGCTTGACGGTCGTGGGCTTGCCCGCAGTGACGAACGTTTCGACGCGGCCCAGGCTTTGCGACACTTCCAGTTCCTGCGCGTTGGCGGGCACGGCCTGGGCCATGCCTTCCACCTTGCCGAAGTAGCGCTTGTTCTTGCCGTCTTCCTTCCAGCGCGCGAACACGCCGTCATTGACGACCGCCACGCGATAGGTGCCGCTTTGCTTTAACTGCAGGTCGAAGGTGCTGCGCAGCTTGCCGCGGTTCAGGTTCTCGGCTTCGGCGGCATTGCCGTCCGGGGCGGTGACGGTCAGGCCGTCCAGGCGCAGCGGGGCATGGTTGAAATAGAACTTGTCGTTGCCCACGGCCGCGTCGACCGTGATCCAGCTGTCGGTGCCCGACAGCACGGTGGAGGACGGCACGATCCAGACGTCATGCGCCTGCGAGGCGAAGGGCAGGCACAGCGCCAGGGCGGCGGCCAGTTTGGCGGCGGATTTCATGGTTGCGCTCCTTGAAGGCGGTTCGATGGGATCAGGGTTTCAGGTCGAGCGCGATGGCGCCCAATTCATGTTCGCCGCGAGCGGTCAATTGCTCGGCTTTTTGCGGCGGCCACTGGAAGGGGATGCGCAGCAGTTCGCGGCCGCCCACCTCGCGGGCGGCTTCGACCACCACGGCGTACTGGCCAGGCTTGAGGCCCGACAAGGGCTTGCTGGCGGCGTCGAAGCTCAGCGCATGCTTGCCGACCGGCTTGGTCGCGCCGCTCACGCCGTCCACCGGGAATTGCTGGTTGCGGCCGCTGCGGCGCCACCACTGGCGCATGTCTTTGAGCCACTCGGTGCCTTCGTTGTTCTTCTTGGCCACGTCGTACCAGACGGCCAGGTCGGCCGCCACGCTCTGATCGGGGTTTTCGATCCAGATCGCCACGTAGGGGCGGTGGTACTCGGCCACGTCCAGGCGCGGCACCTCGATGTTCAGGCCGATATCGGCCGCTTGGGCCGTTCGGGCGATCAGGCCGGCCAAGAGGGCCGACAAGAGCAGTTTGCGCATGGAATTCTCCAGGGGCGGATCGATGGAATCAGTGGATGAAGAGCAGGGCCAGGACCACGGGGATGACCACGCCCAGGCCCACCATGGGCCAGGTCGCGCTGCGGTTGCCGGCGTGCATCTTCAGCAGCACCAGCCCGGTCAGCGAAAAGACCAGACAGGCGACAGCGAAAATGTCCAGGAACCAGCTCCAGGCCAGGCCTGTATTGCGGCCCTTGTGCAAGTCGTTCAGATAGGAAATCCAGCCGCGGTCCGTGCGTTCGTATTCGACGTCGCCGCTGGCCAAGTCGATGGACAGCCAGGCGTCGCCGCCGGCGCGCGGCAGCGACAAATACACCTCGTCGGCAGACCATTCGGCCGTCTTGCCGGCGGTGGCGGCGTCCAGCGCTTCATCCAGCCATTGCGCCACGGGGGCGGGCAGGGGGGCCTTCTTCTGCCCGGCAGGCGCGGACAATTGCTTCAACACGGGTTCGGGCAATTGCACCTGGCGGCTGGTCACCACGGCTTTCGATTCGATGTGCGACGCGTTGTTCAGCGTCAGGCCGGTGATGGCGAACAGCAGCATCCCCAGCAGGCAAAGCGCCGAGCTGATCCAGTGCCATTGATGCAGCGTTTTGAGCCAATAGGCCCTGCGCCGGGGGGTGGGTTGACTGTCCATGCGGGATTCGATTTGAAGGCGCGGATTCTAACATTTAATGAGAATTACTCTTATAAAACACCGTGCTGAGCGTAGATGGGGATTTCAATCCGTTTCGAAGCGCCGCCTCGCCCTTGAGGCCTCTGGCGTGGCGGCTGCCGCCCTGCGGGGATAAGATAGGCCACCCGTTACCAACACCGGAGGGCGTCATGCTGGAACCGCAATTGGTGGATCATATCGGTCGTCATTGGGGGTGGGTCGCCTTGCGCGGCGTCATCGCCATCCTGTTCGGATTGATGGCGCTGTTCATGCCGGCCATCACCTTGTCGGCGCTGGTGCTGGTCTGGGGGGCGTTTGCGCTGGTCGACGGCGTGCTCGCGCTGATCGCCGGCGTACGCATCCGCGACAACGGCAAACCGCTGTGGGCGTTGATCATCGTCGGCCTGCTGGGCGTGGCTGCGGGCATCGCGACCTTCCTGTGGCCCGGGCTGACCGCGCTGGTGCTGCTCTACATCATTGCCTTCTGGGCGCTGGCCGCAGGCGTATTCCAGGTGATCGCGGCCATCCGCTTTCGCAAGGAAATCCGCAACGAATGGCTGCTGGGACTGTCGGGCGTGGTGTCCATCCTGTTCGGCGCCATGCTGGTCGTGCAGCCCGGTGCGGGCGCGCTGGCGCTGGTGTGGGTCATCGGCATCTACGCCGTGTTTTTTGGCATACTCCTGCTGATCTTTTCTTTGCGGCTCAAGCAGCACCGGGCCCCCTGACGTCCATGACCGCGTACCAAACCCTGATCCCCCTGAATTTCCTGGCCGTGGGCCTGGGCGCCATCCTGGGCGCCTGGACCCGCTGGCTGGTCAGCCTGTGGCTGAATGTCGAATCCTGGCCGTGGGGCACGTTCGTCGTGAACCTGGCGGGGGGATATCTGGTGGGGCTGGTGCTGGCGATGGTGGCGGGGCATCCCGAATGGCCGGCATGGGTGCGCCTGGGCGCCATCACCGGCTTCATGGGCGGCCTGACCACCTTTTCGACCTTCTCGGCCGAAACCGTGGCCATGCTGGAACGCGGCGCCTACGGCAGCGCACTGGGCTATGCGGGCCTCAGCCTGGCGGGGTCGCTGGTGTTGACGGCCGCGGGCATCGCCACGGCGCATCTGCTGCGCTAGGAAGGGTTGCCGGACCCCGGCCGGCGGGCGGTGCATCCCTCGCGCCGCATCGCCAGCGGGGCCCTCCGCCCTCAATCCGCGCGGGGGTTCAGGACGCGCGCGGCCTGCAGCCCGCTTTGCACCGCGCCTTCCAATACGCCGGGATAGCCCGTGTCGGTCCAGTCGCCGGCCAGCGCCAACGTGGGCCAGGGTGTGGAATTCAACGGCCGCGTCAGTCCAGGCACCGCCGCGAAGGTGGCGCGCTTTTCAATCAGGAGCTCAGCCGCGGACACTTCCGGCATGGCCGGCAGGCGCGCGGGATGGCGCGCCGCCTGTTCGGCCACCTGATCGATCAAGGCTTCGATCACCTGATGGCGATTGCGCTCTGCGATGCTGGTGGCCGCGCTGGCCACCACGGCCAGTTCGCCCGCCTTGGTGTCGCCGGCCAATTGCGCGCGGTCGAACAGCCACTGCCCGACATGGCCCCGCGAAGCTTCCTCGCGCAACATCATCATCGGTTCCGGCAGGCGCCATGGTTCGGCCAGCCGCAGGTTCAGCGTGGCGATGGGCAGGTAGGTGAACGCTTTCAAAGCATCCAGCAGGCCCGTGGCGCCGGCTTGCCGCAAGGGCGCATCCAGCAAGCGGGCCGCGAAGGTGGGCGGCACCGCCAGCACGGCGGCGTCAAACCGTTCCTGATTGACGACGATGCCGTCGTCCGACGGGTCCAGTTGGCGCACCGTGCTGCCGTAGCGCATCGTGACCTGGCGCGCCGCGGCGTCCGGCCACAAGGCGGACAGGTCCGTGCAGGGCAGCAGCAAGTCGCTGTCCGCGCGCGTGCCGGCCAGGCTGTCGCGCAGCACGCGTGCAAACAGCGTCGCGCTGGCCGTGGCGGCAGGCGTGTTCAGCGCCGCCAGGCACAGGGGTTCCCAGACCTGGCGGATCAGCGCGTCCGACTGCGCGTGGTAATGCAGCAGCTGCTGCACCGTCCAGTCGCGCGGCGGCATCCACGACATGGCTTTCAGGCCGCGCATCAGGCGCAGGGACGCAAAACGGTCGGCCCACGACAGGCCGCGCGCGCGCAGGATGGCGATCGCCATGTGCAGCGGGGCGGGCAGGCGCGGGGCGGACAGGTGGAAACGGCCGTCCAGGGAAGACAGGCGCAACGGCCTGCGCATCAGCAGGGCATCGGGATTGCGGCCCACGCGGCGCATCAGCGCCAAGGTGTGCCTGTAGGCGCCCGACAGCAGATGCTGGCCGTTGTCCAGCGGGGCGTCGAAGTCGCCATGGAACACGCGGCGGGCGCGGCCGCCAGGCGTGTGGCCGGCTTCGAACACGGTGACCTTGGCGCCGGCTTCGCGCAGGGCGACGCTTGCCGCCAGCCCCGCCCAGCCCGCGCCGATAACCGCCGCCTTCACCGCGCCAACCGGCGGACCAGTCCGCGTCCGCCGCCCACCCAGGTTTTCCACGCCAACCACAGCTTGCGCAGCGGGGTCAGCGAAATGCGCTGGTGCAGCACCTGCCAGTTGTCGCGTTCGATCTCGTCAAGCAGCGCGTAATAAATGGCGGCCATCATCAGTCCGGGCCGCTGCGAACGGCGGTCGGCTTCGGGGAGGTTGCGCATCGCTTCGCGATAAAGCTCCCGGGCGCGGTCGGCCTGGAACTTCATCAGGGCGCTGAACCGGTCCGAATACTCGCCATTCAGGATGTCCGAGGCCTTGACCTCGAATTGCTGCATGTCGTTGACGGGGATGTAGATGCGGCCGCGGCGCGCGTCGTCGCCGACGTCGCGGATGATGTTGGTCATCTGGAACGCCAGGCCCAGCTTTTCAGCATAGACCAGCGTCTTGGGATCGCTGTAGCCGAAGACGCCGGCGGACAACTCACCCACAACGCCGGCGGCGTGCCAGCAGTATTTGCGCAGGCCCGGCCAGTCCAGGTAACGGGTCTGGTCCAGGTCCATTTCCATGCCGTCGACCACGGCCAGCAGGCGCTCGCGGGTGATCGAACAGCTTTGCAGGTGCGGCTGCAGCGCCCGCGTCACCGGGTGATCCGGCTTGCCGTCGAACATCTGGTCGATCTGCGTGCGCCACCAAGCCAGCTTGACGCGGGCCAGTGACGGATCGGTGCATTCGTCGACCACGTCGTCCACTTCGCGGCAATACGCATACAACGCGGTGATCGCGCGGCGGCGTTCGGGCGGCAGGAACAGGAAAGAGTAGTAGAAGCTGGAACCGCTCTTGGCGGCTTTCTCCTGGCAGTATTCGTCAGGGGTCATAGATTAGGCAGGGCCTGTTACTTGATAGAGCGCCACAGCATGATGGCCCAGTCTTTGGCGCCCAATTCGGGGCGATTCATGAATACATCGTAGCCGCTCGCCTCGATACGCTCCAGCACGCGCAGCCCGCCTTGCACCACCAGGCGCAGCTCCAGGCCGATGCGGCCCGGCAGGCGGCGCGCCAGCGGAGCGCCGAAGTGTAGCAGCGCCCGCGTGCGTTCCACTTGGAAAGCCATCAGTTCGCGCCAGGCGGGCGTCAGGCGGCAGGCGGCCAGGTCGTCGTCGGTGACGCCGTGGCGGCGCAGGTCTTCCTGCGGCAGGTACACCCGGTGCTTGTGCCAGTCCACCCGCACATCCTGCCAGAAGTTCACCAACTGCAAACCCGAGCAGATGGCGTCGCTTTCGGCCGTGTCCTGCGGACCGGTCGCCTCGAACAGGTGCAGCATCAGGCGCCCGACGGGGTTGGCCGAGCGCGTGCAGTAGTCGGCCAGCGCTGCGTAGTCCTCGTAGCGTTTGACGGTGATGTCTTGTTCGAAGGCGGACAACAGGTCGTAGAACGGCGTGATGGGCAATTGATGCTGGGCGATGGTCTTTGCCAGCGGCGTGAAGATGTCGGCCAGGGGCGGCAGGCCGGGCGGGGGCGTCGTGCCGGGTTCGGCGCCGATCCGGTGCAGCTCGGTGCGGAACGCCGCCAATTGGGCCAGGCGCTCGTCGTCGGTGGCGCCGCCCTCATCGGCGATGTCGTCCGCGGCGCGGGCAAACCGGTAGATATCGGTCACGGCGCCACGCAGCCTGCGCGGCAAGAGCAGCGAGGCGACGGGAAAGTTCTCGTAGTGATCGATAGACATGATTAGCAGCTCGGGTCGGGTCTCCGTGGACCCTTTCGACATCATTTTAGAGTAGTCGTTTCATCAGGGCACGATGATGCCCGGCGGGGGCGACGATCAGTTAGACTTAAGCGCCACAGGATCTCACATCATGCCGCGCCCAATTACCGCCACTGTCTCCGTTTCTGCCCTTGCGCACAATCTTGCCACCGTGCGCCGCCACCTTGAACAGACCGCCGCCGCGGCATCCGGCCTCCCGCCGTCCATCTGGGCGGTCATCAAGGCCAACGCCTACGGGCACGGCATCGAGCAGGCGGTGACGGGGTTTTCCAAGGCGCAGGGCCTGGCGATGCTGGACCTGGACGAAGCCGTCCGCTGCCGCGAGGCGGGCTGGGGCGGCCCGATCCTGCTGCTTGAGGGGTTCTTCAACCCCGCAGACCTGGATCTCGTCGACCGCTACCACCTGAGTACCACGGTGCACAACCGCGAACAGCTGGACATGCTGGCCCGCGCGCGCTTTGCGCGCCGCGTGGACATCATGCTGAAGTTGAACAGCGGCATGAACCGCCTGGGTTTCAGCCCCGCCGCCTATCCCGCCGCGCATGAACGCGCCATGCTGCTGCAACAGCAAGGCACGGTGGGCTCCATCGGCAAAATGACTCACTTCGCCTGCGCCGACGGGCCCCAGGGCGTGAACGAGCAATTGGCCGTATTTAATTCGGTGACGCATAAGCTGCCCGGGGCGATCAGCGTCTGCAACTCCGCCGCCACGCTGCGTTTCGCCGACATCGCGGTCGGTTCGCCTACCCAGACGCATTGGGTGCGTCCGGGCATCTGCCTGTACGGCGCGTCCCCGTTCGCCGACGCCGAAGCCGCGTCCTTCGGTTTGAAGCCGGCCATGTCGCTCAGCTCCGAGATCATCGCGGTGCAGGAGCTCAAGGCCGGCGATTCGGTTGGATATGGCGCCATCTTCCGGGCCGAACGCGCCATGCGCATCGGCATCGTCGCCTGCGGCTACGCCGACGGCTATCCGCGCCACGCCACCACCGGCACCCCGGTCGTCGTGGCTGGCATCCGTACCCAATTGGTCGGACGAGTCTCGATGGACATGCTGATCGTCGATCTGGATCCCATCCCGGCCGCCGGCGTGGGCGCGCCCGTCACGCTCTGGGGCGAAGACGGCCCTTCCGTGGATGAGGTGGCTCAGGCCGCCGGCACCATCGGCTACGAGCTCCTCTGCGCCTTGGCGCCGCGCGTCCCCGTCACCCGGGACGCCTGAGCGGCCTGCTTTTCCCCTGGCGCGGCCCCCCAGGGCGGTTGCCGTCCAGGGGTGTCCGGAGGGCAAGAATTGCTACGCAATTTACAAGACAGCCGACGCCGGATGGTGTCTACTTGGAACACCGGGCGCTCAAGCGCCCGTTTTTGACACAGAAAACAGACTGCGAGGTTTCCACCCATGAAGGACAAATGCGTGCTCATTACGGGCGCCACCAAAGGCATAGGCTGGGCGCTTACGCAACGGCTGTCCGACATGGGCTGTCACGTGGTCGGCATCGCGCGCAACACCACGGACGTCGATTTCCCCGGTTATCTGTACGCCTGTGACCTGGCCGATGCCGGGCGCACCGAAGAAGTCCTGCGCGAAATCCGCGACAAATTCCCGGTCGACGCCGTGGTCAATAACGTGGGCATCGCGTCCCCGCAGCCGCTGGGCGAAATCGACCTGGCCACGCTTTACAACGTGCTGGACCTGAACGTGCGCGTGGCGGTCCAGGTGACGCAGGCCTTCGTCGAATCCATGAAGGTGCGCCGGGCCGGGCGCATCGTCAACGTGGTCAGTCGCGCCATCTATGGCGGCCTGGACCGCACGGCCTACTCGGCCGCCAAGAACGCGCTGGTCGGTTGCACCCGTACCTGGGCGCTGGAGCTGGCCGAGTACGGCGTCACCGCCAACGCGGTCGCGCCGGGTCCGATCGAAACCGAAATGTTCCGTGCGACGCGTCCGGCGGGCAGCGACGGCGAAAAGCGCGCGTTGGCCTCGGTGCCCATGAAACGCCTTGGCACGCCGGCGGAAGTCGCTGCCGCGATCGCCTTCCTGTTGTCTGACGATGCCGGCTTCATCACTGGCCAGGTACTGGGCGTGGATGGCGGCGGCAGCCTGGGCGGGCGGTCTTAAGCCGCGGGCCGGTCCGCCGTCGCCAGGCACTCCTGCCGGCGGGGCGGCCTCGTCACGCGGCCGCTGCAGCGCGCGTCATCGCTGCCTGCGGCGTCGCCATTTCGATCTTGCATAGTTCCTCAGGCAAGGGAATGACCGTACGGCGATTATTCTTCTTTGCGTTGTTCTGGCTGCTCGGGGCCGCGACGCCGGCGTTCGCCCAAGCACAGCAGCCGCTGCTGCTCACGGTGCAAAGCCAGGTCCATCTTCAACGGGCCGTCCCGGCGATCTCGGACGACGATTGGCGGTGGTTGCGCCAAAAGCAGGAACTGGTGCTGGGTGTCGTTCAAGAGGACCGGGCCCCATTCGAAATCGTCCACCGCGACGGCACCTATAAGGGCATCACGGCGGACGTCAGTTCACTGACGGCCCAACTGCTGGGCTTGAATCTGCGCTTGCTGTCTTACCCGACTCGGGAAGCCGCGCTGAAAGCCCTGGATCAGAAAGCCGTGGACATGGTCGGGGGCGAGATGCGCCCCGATGATCGCAAGATCGCGGCGTTCAGTTCCCCCTACGTCGTCGACCAGGTGGCGATTTTCAGACGCGCGGCCGACACGCGGGATCTCCCGCCTGGGCTGGACGGCCTGGCAGTCGCGGTGGGGGCTGACGATGCGTTGGCTGCCCAGGTGGCAGTGCGTTATCCCAAGGCGAAGATCGTCCGCTATGCGTCCACGGACGAGGGGCTTGGCGCGTTGGCGTTCGGCCACGCGGATGTCTACGTGGATGGGGCGCTGGCGGCCTATCACAGCATCAACCGGTCTTTTTTCGATTACGTGAAGTTCGGCCGCTACACCGAGCTTGCGACGCGTTACAGCTACGCGCTGGCGTTGGACAATGACCGGCTCCGGGGCCTGGTGGACCAGGCCATTGCCGCAATCGGACAGACCCTGCCCGAAATCGCGCGCAGCTGGGCCGGCAGCGGCTTCATTCCGGGAAGCCGGAACATTTCGTTTACGCCTGACGAGTTGCGCTGGATCGCGTCGCATCCCAAGCTGCGGGTGGTGTTGAACGATGATCTGGCGCCGGTCGCCTTCTTCAATTCGAACAAGGCTTTCTCCGGGCTGGCCTCTGACCTGCTGGAAATGGTCACTTTCCAGACCGGGATCCAGTTCGATGCCTTCAGCCGCAAAGGCAGCTTCCCCGACCAGATCAAGGCGATCGCCGACGGCGAGGCCGATATCGCCATGATGAGTCCGACCGTCGAGCGCGAGCAGGTGCTGCGGTTCAGCCAACCCTTTTCCGTCGATCCCTTGGTGCTTGTCACCAAACGGGGGAGCGCCGGGCAGACGTCGCCGGTACGTACGCTGGCGATAGCCGGAGGCCATACTGCCGCCGAGCTGGTCCCGCCGCGCTTTCCGACTTCCTCGCTTGTCGTGGCCAGCTCTAGCCTGGACGCCATGAACAAGGTCTATGCAGGAGATGCGGACGGCGCAGTCTTGGCCTTGCCGGCCGCGCGGTACTACATCGGCCGCCTGTTCAAAGATGAACTCGCCATCCGCGACGTGTTGGATGCCCCTGCCGTGTCGCTCAGCTTCGCCGTGCGGCGCAGCGACCCTGAACTGCAATCCATCCTGAACAAGACGCTCGCGATCCTGACGCCTTACCAGATGAGCGCGTTCGCCAACCGCTGGAAAGCGGAACCCGGCATGAGCGGCGAGACCTGGCGCGATTATGCCGTCATCATCGCCCAGGTCGTGGGCGCAGCCGTCCTGCTGCTGCTGGGCGTGCTGGCCTGGGTCGTGATGCTTCGCCGCCAGGTGCGCGCCAAGGGAGAGGCAAAGCAGGCGCTCAAGGAGCAGTTGCAGTTCGTCAAGACATTGATCGACAGCATGCCCCCGCCCATCTATGTGCGCGATGGCGAAGGGCGCATGCTGGTCTGCAATCGCAGCTACCTCAAGGCGTTGGGGCTGCAGGCGGAGGACGTGCTGGACAAGACCGCATTGGCGTTGCCCGCCGTCGAATTCGAGGCTGCCGGGGACTTCCACGAAACCTACATGCAGGCGATGCGTCAGGGAGCAATGATCTCGGGCGTGCATCGCGTGCGGATACGTGGCGTCGAAACCTGGATCGACCATTGGGCGCAGCCCTTTGAAAATGCCGCGGGTGTGCCCAGCGGCGTGATCTGCGGGTGGCTGGATATCACCGAGCACCGCAACCTGGTCCAGGAGTTCGCGGCCGCGAAAGAACTGGCGGATGCGGCCAGCCGGGCCAAGACCACGTTCCTGGCGACGATGAGCCACGAGATCCGGACGCCGATGAACGCGATCATCGGCGTGCTCGAACTGGCCTTGAAACGCGCGGACAACGCGCCCATCGACCGCAACAGCATCGAAATCGCGTACGCCTCGGCCCAAAGCCTGCTGGCGTTGATCGGCGACATCCTGGACATCGCCCGCATCGAATCCGGCCGTTTGAGCCTGACGCCGGCGCGCGCCGGACTCCGGGAACAGGTCGAATCCGTCGCCCGCGTGTTCGAAGGCCTCGCGCGTCAGAAGGGCCTGCGCCTGTTGCTGGAAATGGACGCCAGCATCCAGACCGATGTGCTGATCGACGCCTTGCGCTTCAAGCAGATTCTGTCCAATCTGGTGGGCAACGCCATCAACTACACCCAAAACGGCGATGTCCGGATCGAAGTCAGGGGCGAGGTGACCGAACCCGCGCTGCTTCAGGTCGACGTCGCCGTGCAAGACACGGGCATCGGCATTTCGGCAGAAGACCAGAAGCGATTGTTCAAGCCCTTCGCGCAAGTGCGCCACGAAGCGCAAAGCTCGGGCGGCACAGGCCTGGGTCTGGTCATCAGCCGGTCGCTGTGTGAAATGATGGGAGGCCGCCTGACGCTCGATAGCGAGCCGGGCGCCGGCACCACCGTCCATGTCTCGCTGCGCCTGCAGATGCTGGAGCCGGCCGCTGCGCCCGCAACGCCGGCTCGGCGGGCGCTGGCGCGGCCGCGCGTGCTGCAGGTTCTGGTCGTTGACGATCATTCCGTCAGCCGTCAAATCCTGATGCAGCAGCTGCGTTTTCTGGGCCACGAGGTGCAAGACGCCGCAGACGCAAGCGCGGCGCTACAGACGTGGCGGGCCCAGCCGTTCGACATCGTGATCACGGACTGCCGCATGCCCGGCATGGACGGCGCGGCATTGGCCGGAGCGATCCGGCGCGAGGAAGCGCCGCGCGGCAAGACCCCGACGCTTATCATCGGCGTCACGGCGGACGCACAGCCCCAGGAAATCGAGCGCTATGTGCAGGCCGGAATGGACGAATGCCTGGTCAAGCCCGTGGGTTTGGACGCGCTGGGCGCAAGGTTGGCGCATTACATGGCTGCAAGGGGGGACGATTGGGCGGATGACGCGGATGCCCAGCCGGCCGAGGCGCTGTTCGACTTGGCCCCTTTGCTTGAGATCGCTGGCGGCGACGGCCGCCGTCATTGGGCTTTGCTCGAAGAGTTGATCCGCACCAACCGTGAAGATGTGGCCAAAATGCAGACCCACGCGGCGCAAGGCAACCTGTTGCAGGTTGCGGAACTGGCGCACCGGATACAAGGGGCCGCAAGCCTGCTGAAGGCAGCGCAGCTGGTGCGGGCCTGCGCCGACGTCGAACGCGTGTGCCATGCGGGCGCCGCCGATGCGCAGGCCTTGGCCGCATCCATTCAAGGTTTGCAGGAGGCTGCGCTGGCTCTGGAGCAAGGGTTGCTCAGGCAGCGCGCGCAGGGGTGAGCGCGCTAGCGCGCCGCCGTTATGGCTTGCCTGCCATGTGTCCGGCAAAATCCCAGGAAATGGTCGGCGGGCATGGGCCGCGCGTACAGGTAGCCCTGCGCGATCGTGCAACCCAGGTCCCGCAGTTGGGCCTGTTGCTCCAGGGTTTCCACGCCTTCCACCACCAGCGGCAATTGCAGCGCTTCAGACAGTTGGACAATGCCGCGGATGATCAATGCGGCGCGCGGCTGTGTCCGGAGCCTGCGGGTGAACGTCGCGTCCAGTTTCAGCTGGGTGAAGGGCAGGGCGCACAGCCTGTCCAGCGACGAGTGGCCGGCGCCGAAATCATCCATGGACAGCCCGCAGCCCATCGCACGAAGCTTCAGCAAGTTGTCCAGGATGGTGGCTGGCGTGCTGATCATTGTCTCTTCAGTGATCTCAAAAAGGATGGCTGTGGCGGGCGTTTCGTGGCGTGCCAGCAGTTCGCCGACGTCGTCGGCCAGGGTCGGCGAGGTCAATTGCGAGGGATGCAGATTGAATGCCAGCGTGGTGGGCATGGCTTGCCGCCTTAATTCGCGCAGCAGCGTCAACCCTTGCTCGAGGAGCGTCCGGAACAGGCCGTCGATCAGGCGATCGGCCACCATGGTCGGCAAAAAGTGCGCCGGAGCCAGCAAGCCCCGCGAACGATGGTGCCATCGCGCCAGTACTTCTGCCGCCAGCAGGGTTTTGCCGTCTATGTCCACGATAGGCTGGTAGTACGCCTTGAATTCGTTGTTGTCCAACCCTTGGCGCACGTCTGCTTGCGAGGCGATGCCGTTCTGGTGCGCTGACGCGCAGCGATGGCCGCCCTGCCGGAATTTGGCTGCCAGCGATGCCAGGCGAGCCGCATTCAAGGGTTCACCCAGATCTCCCAGGTATTCCAGGTCCAGGCATTCAATGCATGCCGCGGTGGTTTCAAGCACGGTGTCCTCATGGATGCCGCTGGTGATCACAGCGTGGATCAAGGACAGTTCGCTGGCTTCGCGCAGAAAGGCGAGCCCGGCGTGGCCTTCCCGATGGAAGCTGCAGATGGCGATATCGATGCCGCCGCAAGCCTTCAACAGGGTCATGGCTGTGGCGGGCTCCGATGCTTCATAAATGCGGCCGCCGACCATCGTCTTTAGCGCCGTCGACATGACCATACGCTGGAAGGGATGGTCATTCAGGACCAGGACGCTAAGGTTCTTCATTTGGCGCCGACGTAGACATGAGAAAGGACGCTCATGCTAAGTACGGCGACTGTCCTCGACTAGGCGAGAATTCCTGGCTGCAAGTAGGAAACTTCCGAAACCAAGGCGGCGAGCTCAGTCATAACTGAGCGTGAAAGTGAGCGTGGCGTGCTTGATTTCTCCGCGGCCTATCTGATGGTTTTCAAGCGCCTCTTGTTCGCCCTGCAAATAGGCCATGAACTGGATGTCATTTGCCCCGGCGCTCACTCGGCCGATGGCGTTTTGCGCCTTCAGGGGCAGAGGATTTCCCTGCGGCGTCTCCAGGCCGATCGCCACCCCGCTGATGCCGTCGCTGTCCAATGCCAGAAAGCCTGGCAGCTTGTTGCTTTCCGGCCCGTCGAAGTAAATGCTCAGGCTGTTGTTGCCGTGCGAGATGTCGCAGTTCAGCAAGCGCAGCGTGATGGGCCGCCCGGGTGTACGGCCATCCCGGTAAAGGTTCTTGTCGGGAACCGCGAAAAAATTCAGCTGCACTTTCTCGCTTTCCGGGCTAAGCGCGCAGGCTTCGGCGACCAAGCGCCCCGAAAAGGCCATATTGTTGCCGGCGGACTGGGCGCCGGCCGGCTGGACCATGCAGGACAGGCTGGCGACCAACACGATCAGGGGGCTTATGGCCATCTTCTTCATGCGCATGGCGGGCTCCTAGTAAAGCTCGGCAATCAGCAGGGCGGAAGCCGTGAATTCCGTGAGCGGCAGGCGCGAACCAGATAGCTTCACGGGAACGGCTTCCAGCGTAGGCGGCGATTGCGAGGCGTCCAGTTTGATTTCATGAGCGGTGTTCAAGACGAAGTCCGTGTCCTGGTTCAGGATCAGTTTGATGCCAAGATCGGGCACCGAAGACTGCACCGCGGCAGACTCGAACTCGGTGGGCGTGCCCACGACCGTCAACTTCATCCGCCACGTCATGCCCGGCCGTATGCCTGGGCAGTCGATCTGGTAGGGGACGGTCTGTTTGTAGTTGTCGCCGTCGATCTTGCTGATATTGATGTTGCGCTTGAAAACGACCTCGATGCGTCCGCCCCTGTCGCTGACGGTGCAGGGGGGCGGCGCGACCAGGTAGCCGCTGAATCTCATGTTTGGCGGGTCGGCGCGACTGCCCGCTGACACAAGGACGGCGACCAACGCCGCGCTGCGGGCGATCCGCGCCAGGTATCGGGAACGGCGCGTCATTGGTAGTCCACCACCATGGTCGCCGCGGCACTGAACTCACCGCCCGTAATCTTTCCTGTGCTGTGGGCCACTAAAACAGCCTGCAGGGTCGGAGGCGATGCGGGATTCAAGGAAAACCAATCGTTCAGCGCGATACTGGTCGTGCCCCGTTTCAGGGCAATGCCAAGACTGCTTTGCGTCGGAATGCCCAGCAGATCGGTGTTGAAGTCGGCGCCGTCACCCGAAATCTTCATCTTCAGGGCGTAGGAGCCGGCGCGCTTGCAGTCGAGCGTATAGGGAATCACTGCCATCTTGTAGTTCCCATCGATTCGAGAGATCTGCACATCGCCGAAGGGAATATTGATCGGCTGATTGTCGTTGATGATGCAGGGTACTTTTGCACGGATCGTCCCGGAAATCTGGATGCGAACCTGCTTGGTGGTCACATCGCTTTGGGCCTGGGATAGGGAGGGAGGGGCCAGCATCAAGGTCAAGACCGCGCACGTGGCCAACAGGCTGCCAGCGCGTCTCGGCTGCCGCTGGCGCGACAAGGCGGTAGCGTCAGTCATAGGTCAGATAGAGGTTGATGTAGGAGTGAAAGGCGCCTGCGCGCAACGGGGCTGATGTCCGCTCCGGGGTGACGTAATAGGTCAGTACGCTGTCGCCAGGTTGCACGAACCAGGGGCGGCTGGACTTGTTCAGTTGGATGGGACGCCTCAAAGCATCGGTTAGCCGCAGGCCGAAGCCGGCCGCGCCCGCCACGCCCGCAAGTTCCGGGTTGTCCATGTCCGCCGGTGCTCTGAACGTCAAACCGATGACGGGCTCGGCGCTGCTCCATGCCAGTGCGCCGCCATGTTCGTCGCGCCGGCCGCCTTCGGTTCGCACGCAACCCCGCAGCCGCAGCTTGATGGCCACGGGAACGCCTTGGTCCCCGGGCCGATGCAGGTCTGCCGTACCGGTGTTGCCCAGCCAGATTTCCTGATAGGCGGAATCCATCGCCAGGCTGCACGCGGTTTCCAGCAATGTGCCTGAAATAAGGAACTGGGCGTTAGGTCCCCGGGCGTCCGGTTTGTCTGCCGCAGACGCAACGATGGGGCCAGCCGCCAGCAACAGGGCGAACCAGATTGCGGGGGAGGCATTTCGCTTGTTGGGCTTCTGTTTCATGATTCCTTCCGGGGCGGGTGTGGGCTGCGTGTTCAGCGACGGTCCTGCACCGGCCTGGCCGTGCATTCGGCGCCGACGCAATGGAACTCCAGCTGCGGTCGTCCGCCGTAATCATTGACGTAGGTCAGGACGGGCGTTGCACCTAGCACCTTGACGCCAACGCTCAAGGCCGCTTGCGATTGCGGCGCGAGCATCAAGGGCTCAAAGGCGTCGGGCGTTTTGCCGTTCACGCTATCCGAGGCATCGATAAGCGTGATGTAGAAGGGGGTGGGATTGTTCACCACGTATTGGTCCCCTTGACGCGTCAGGGTCAGGCGTTCTTGCCAGGGCGAGGATGAAGGACCCGAGGTCTTGCTGATCGCCGTTGGCCGATAGAAGAGCTTGACGCGCGTTTGCAGCGCGATCTGCAAGGTGTTCGCCTTGTCGCTGCGGGGAGGAACCTCCCGCAGATTGAAGTAGAAGAGCGATTCACGGTCCTGCGGCAATTGATTCAACGCCGGCAACCCTTGAATCTTCAACTGGCTTTTGCCGCCCGGTTCGAGGCGTTGGATGGGGGGCACGACGACCAGGGGAGAACTGATCTTCTCCTCGCGTTCGTTCTCGATCCAGGCTTGCGCCAGATACGGCAGCTGTTCGTTCTGATTGCTGATGCTCAGGGTGACGGACTTGTCCTGACCGTTGAACACCACGCGGGTCCGGTCCAGGGAGATGGCGGCCGTCGCGGGCTGCGTGGTCAGCAGCGCGGCCAGCGAGAGTATGGCAAGAGAGGCGAAAGAGGTGAGTTTCATAGTGAGGTATGTGGTCTGTATGGGATTGATGGGGCGAGGGGCCAGACGACGGTGTGAGCCTAGGACGGGGGGGCGCAAACATAGGCTTGGCGCAAGGCGGACGAGTCCGTTTCGGGCGCAATGGTGAATTGGCAGGGTTCGTTGCCTCCCCACTCAACCGACATGACTTCGCCGGTTTGCATGCCGCTCAGATACACCATTCCATCGTCGCCGACGATGCCGGTTTCCTGGTCGCGGCGGTTCTTCACGCTGACGCCGAAAGGCGCAGGCGTACCGTCAGGCAATTGCAAGGCGACCATCCCCTTTTCTCCGGCGATGACTTCCAGGCTGCGGTAACCGATCGCGCCTTCGGTCAGCGTGGCCTGCGCGACGGATCGCATGGCCTCCACGTCGTCGGGCAGGTTGTCCAGGTCGATGTTGGCCTGGTTGCGGTAGTAGCTGTTGACATCGGTGATGACCGCCTTGCCGAACCAGTTCGTTTCAGTGGCCACGCCGTTGCCGCGCACGGGCACGCCGCCAACGCCCTGTGTGTCGACCATCAGGCGGGTTCCGCCCGGTGTGGTGCTGCGATGCAGGGCGGCGCCGCGCGCGGTCACCGTCGCTCCGCCCTGTAACGACAGGCCGACCGAGCTGTAGGCACCCGTCTGATGGCTGGCGCTGACCACGGTTTGCGCCCACGGCCCGTCGTACGAAAAGTAGCCTTGTGCGGTATTGCCGCCGTTGCCATGGCCTGCGCTGATCATGTAGTTGCTGCGCTCGTTCAGCCTGCTGTAGTAGCCCAGGTCGTGTGTGGTGCCGCTGCGGTTCGACGAGGCGCTGTAGCTGAGCGATCCCTTTTCACCGAAGGGGATGCTGAGCGACAAGTACACGCCGTTATCCGACGCGTTGTACGCCTTGTTGCTATAGCCGGTGACCGACACGCTCAGGTCCTTCAAGCGGCCAAGATCGAAATAGCGCGAGGCCGACAGGCTGTAGCGCCGGTTTACCGGGCCATTCCAATAGTTCTGATGGCTGTAGTTGAGGTACACGTTGGTACCCAGCTCGCGGAACTGTTTGCTGAACGAGATCGTGTACATCTCTTTGCTGCGGTTGATGGGATTGCCCTCGTAACGGGCGGTGAGCAGGTCATTCAAGCTCGTGAAGTTCTTCTGTGAAAACCGGTAGCCGGCAAAGGTGACCTGGCTGTCGTAGTCGTCGAACCGTTTCGAATAGCTGACCCGATAGGATTTCCCCATCAGCACCTGGCGTTCGCGGCCGACGACGGCGCGTGATTGCGTGACGTCGACTGACACCGCGCCGAATGTCAGCAGGTCGCGGCCGACGCCCAGGGCGACGGCGCCATAGTCCTTCGCGCCCAAGGCGCCGCCGAAGAGCGACCAGCCATTGCTCACGCCCCAGGAAAACTCCCCGGTTCCGAACACGGGGCCCTGCAAGCGGTGGTTCCACTCGGAAGGCTTGCCGGTCGCCAGATTGAAGCGCAGGCTGCCCGGCCGCGACAGGTAAGGGATGCTGGCCGTTGCGACCCGGAAATTCTGGTGGCTGCCGTCTTGCTCTTCAACGCTGACATCCAGGTTGCCGCTGACGGCGTCGTTCAGGTCCTGGATGCGGAACGGCCCCGGGGGTACCTGCGTCTCGTACAGAACGCGTCCTTGTTGTCGAACCACCACGCGCGCGTTGCTGCGGGCGACGCCGGTAATTTCGGGTGCATAGCCGCGAAGGTTCGGCGGCAGCATGCTGTCGTTGGTGGCCAGGCTGGCGCCGGTATAGCGAAAGCCGCCGAACAGGTTGGAGTTCAAATAGTCTTCACCGACGATCAGGGTGGATTTCCATCCGGGAATGGCGCGCATGGCATAGAAGCGGCTCCAATCGAATCGCTGCGTTGACGGCCTGCCTGACCCGCGTTCCGCCTGCGCTTGCCAATCCGCGCGCAGGCGCCAGGCACCCACGTTGAGCCCCGTCGTGCCGTTGCCGCTGAGATAGGTGCTGCGGCCGCCTTCGCGGGAGCGCCGCGTCGTTTGCGCATTCAGGTTGTAGTCCAGCACGGCGCCGGCAATGCCGTCGTCCCATCTGGAAGGCGGATCCCAATTGGGCGCGGTGTATTCCAGGTCCGCTTGCGGCAAGGTCACGTAAATCGCAGCCTGGCCCAAGTTCGCGTTGACCTGCATGCCGGGAATGCTGCTGGTGTCCAGGCAGGCGCCATCGTTCCACCACGCAAGCTTGTCGATCGTGGTCTGCCGCAAGCCGAACTCGGCGACGTGCTCGGGCGCCAGGCACGCGAGACTGCCTCGCGGATCGTCGGGCGGAGTCAGGAAATGGATGAGAATGTCGGTCAGCTGTTGCTGGTTCACATGCAGCACCAGGTTGTAGGCGCCAGGCATGATGTAGTTGGCGCGGGAGAACAGGCTCAGGTCGATGTTCTGCCGGTCCTTCAGGTCCAGCACATCCATGTTGAACTGGACGTCGTCGGATGCCTGCGAGAGGCCGGCCGCCAGGCATAAGGCGGTGCTCATCAATCCCTTGCGATAAATCACTTCTGCGGCCTCTGGAGTATCGTGAAGAATCCGTTCCAAAATGGCTCAGAAGTAGTGCATCCTCAGCCGGACGGTTATTTGATAGTTGCCGGCCTTTAGTGCTTGACCGGTGCCTTGCAGGCTGAGCAAATAGCGCAGCGTCGTGTCGCCAGACGGCGGCATGTATTCGAGCCGTGACGCCCCCGGCAAAATGACGTGGCCGTTGCTGTCCTGCAGACGCATGGCGACGCCTCGCGCCGAGCCTCTTGCCACAAAGAGGTGGCTATCGCTGTCTCCTTCGAAAGTGAGGGCGAATGGATGGGAGCCTTTAGCGTCACCGCCAGCGGTCTGGGTCCTGGCGCAGCCCTCGATGTAAATCCGGAAGGCTTTCTGGATGGTGGTCTCGCCGTTGATCAGTCTTGCCAGTGAAAGCTGACCCATATCGATGGTCTGGTCTTCGGAATCCACTCGCATGGTGCAGGCGGATGTGGCAATGGACCCGCTCATCGTGATTTGCCCGTTCAGGACGTTTCCCAACGCCGGTTGGTCAGCGAAAGCCAGTGCTGCCAACAGCAGGAACAGAATCCGTCGAGGGGCGGGAAATGCGGTAACCCTGCGCATCAGGCGCCTCCTAATGAGGGACTGGAGCTGGCCTTCGGCGCAGCTCCAGATGCGTTGGCGTGCGGGTTACTTGTAGGTCAGCGTGAAGTTGACCGAGGCGTGGAACTCGCCCGGAACGATCGCGACGTCCTTCTTGCCTTGTTGGCCGTCATCTTCTTGCTCGCCCTGCAGGAAGGCTTGGAATTGCATCGAGGGCGTGGCGGTGTTGATCTTGAGGGCGGACGATTCGTCGCCCATCTTGATCAATTGGCCGCGGCCGTCGGCGATGCCCAGGCTGGCACCCTTGGCCACGCCCTGGATCGCGACGAGACCGTCATAGGCGCCCGACGGCGTGGCGGTGGTGAACGTTGCGGTCACGCTCTTCTTGACGTCTTCCAGGTCGCACCCGAGCAGGTTGATCTCGAAGGATTTGGGCGTCGACTTTTTGCCGCCCTTGATTTCCGCGCTGGCGATCTGGTCCATCGTGACGGTTTGGTTGATGGAATCGCTGGCGATGGAGCAAGGCGCTTCAACGATC
>NZ_DBHKZA010000005.1:60765-86423 GCF_057314935.1 Achromobacter sp. | reverse complement strand
CGTGACGGTTTGGTTGATGGAATCGCTGGCGATGGAGCAAGGCGCTTCAACGATCGAGCCTTCAAAGCGAACCGTGCCGCTGGGTTTGTCGGCGGCGAAGGCGGCGGTGCAGGCAGAGCCCAATGCAATCGTTGCGATCAGGCGAGCCAGCTGATTTTTTTTCATCACAATGTCCTTGGATAGTGGTTACAGCTTTCGGGTCGGGGGCTCCGTGTTCGCCGCCCCGGGGAGCAAAAAGGGGCGATGAGCGTCTTGGAGTCACCTCGTGTTGAAGCTGAAAACAGTGTAGAAATTGGGACGATCGTGAGAAATAGGATGCGTAGCATCGTTATGTAGGAAATTTCCTAATGGCCCTGCATACGGATCGAACCTTTGATGTTCGCTTGGAAAAACGTACAAATCTGGTTCTAGAGCCTCGTATGGCGACCGTGGCGTACCGCGCAATGCTCTAAAATCCGAGCTCCTCATGTGCGCCGCCGCGCGCCATGCGTCCGGCAGCGCTAGTCGCTGGACGCCCATTCTCGAGATAGGCCGATCCCCACATGAATTCAGTCTTAATCGTTGACGACCATCCGGTGTTGCGCCTTGCCGTGCGCATGCTGCTGGAGACGAACGGCTTCAATGTGATCGGAGAGGTCGGCAACGGTATCGACGCGGTGCAGATGTTCCGTGACCAGTCGCCAGATGTGGTGATTCTGGACATCGGAATCCCGAAGTTGGATGGGCTGAGCGTGATCGGCCGGATGCGGAGCATCGATCCGCGCAGCCATATCCTGGTGCTGACGTCGCTGTCGTCCGAGGCGTTTTGCCATCGGTGCATGCAGGCGGGTGCCAAGGGCTTTGTCTGCAAGGACGAGGACCTGAACAAGCTGGTCAGCGCCATCAAGGCCGTGATGGCGGGGTACAGCGTGTTCCCGTCGATCTCCGTATCGCCGAAGCATGGGCAGGCGTCCGAGGGGGCGATGATCCAGAGCTTGTCCGATCGCGAGATGACGGTGCTGCAATACCTTGCTCAAGGGCGGTCAAACAAGGAGATCGGGGATTTGCTGCTGCTGAGCAACAAGACGGTCAGCACCTACAAGACACGCTTGCAGCAAAAGCTGGGCATGACGTCGGTGCTGGAACTGGCCGAATTCGCCAAGCGCAATGCGCTGCTTGGCGAAGGCGAAGGCGCCTGAGGGGCTCAGGCGCACGTTCGAGGGGCAGATTCAGTAAGGACCGGCGCCGCTCTGGATCGCCTTGGTATCTTTGAATTCGCCGGCAAGTTTCTCGGCCGCGCGGGCCAACAGCACGGCATCGACGCCTACGGCGACGAAGGTCGCGCCCAGCGCCAGGTAGTGTTTGGCCTGCGCGACGCCGCTATGCAGGATGCCGGCGGCTTTGCCGGAGCGCACGATGCGGGTGATGGCCTCGTCGATCGTCTTGAGCACCTCGGGGTGTTCCGGCTGGCCCAGATAGCCCATGCCGGCCGACAGGTCGGCGGGGCCGATGAAGGCGCCGTCCACGCCGTCCACGGCGAGGATCTCGTCCAGCGCGTCAATGCCGGCCGGCGTCTCGATCTGCACCAGCACGCACATCTGGTCGTTGGCGCGCTCCAGATAGTTGGGGATGCGGTTCCAGCGCGATGAGCGCGCCAGCGCGCTGCCCACTCCACGGATGCCGGCGGGCGGGTAGCGCACCGCGGCGACTGCCGCCGCGGCTTCCTCGGCGGACTGGATCATTGGCACGAGCAGGGTCTGCGCGCCGGTGTCCAGGATCTGTTTGATCTGCACCGGGTCGTTCCACGCCGGACGCACGACGGGCGCCACCGGATAAGCGGCCACCGATTGCAGCTGCGACAGCGTCGTCTGCAAGGTGTTGGGGGCGTGTTCGCCGTCGATCAGCAGCCAGTCGAAACCGGCGCCTGCGACGATTTCCGAGGTATAGGCGCTGGCCAGCCCGGCCCACAGGCCGATCTGGGGTTGGCGGTCGCGCAAGGCTTGCTTGAAAGTGTTGGTGAGGATGTCCATGGACTGCATGCCGTGTTAGATGAAATGACAGTTGACGGAACCCAGCACGCCGTAATCGACACTGAACGTGTCGCCGGGCCGGGCGGCTACCGGCCGGGTGAACGACCCCGACAGGATGATCTCTCCGGCCTCCAGCGCGACGTCATGGGCGGCCAGCTTGTTAGCCAGCCATACTACGCCATTGGCGGGGTGATTCAAGACGCCGGCGGCCACGCCGGTTTCCTCGATGACGGCGTTGCGCGAGAGGATGGCGCCGATCCAGCGCAGGTCCATGTCGCCGATCTTGACGGGCCGTCCGCCCATGACGACGCCCGCATTGGCGGCATTGTCGGCGATGGTGTCGAACACCTTGCGCGGGCGCTTCGTATCGGGGTCGATGCCGTGCGAACGCGCATCGATGATCTCCAGCGCGGGAATCACGTAGTCGACGGCGTCATACACCTGGAACAGCGTCACGTTGGGACCCTCGAGGCGTTTGCCCAGCACGAAGGCCAGTTCGACTTCCAGACGGGGCAGGATGTAGCGGTCGGCCGGGATGTCGCTGCCGTCGTCGAAGAACATGTCGTCCAGCAGCATGCCGAAATCGGGCTCGTCTATCTGGGACGCCTGCTGCATGGCGCGCGAGGTCAGTCCGATCTTGTGGCCGCGTTTGACGCGGCCTTGCGCCAGCTTGATGTCCATCCAGGCGCGCTGGATGGCGTAGGCGTCGGCGATGTCGATGCCGGGGTGTTCCAGCGAGATCTGGCGGATCTGCGTGCGGGTGCGTTCAGCGTCGTGCAGGCGCGCGGCAATGGCGCGCACGGTTTGGGTATCTAGCATCGGGTGTCCGAAGGGATCAGGAAGGGAAGGGAGCCAGCGTGTTGACGAGTCGTCCAACGCCGTCGATTTCGGTCACGACCTCGTCGCCGGGCATGACATTGACGATGCCATCGGGCGTGCCGGTCAGGATCAGGTCGCCGGGCGACAGGGTCATGAAGCTGCTGAAGTATTGGATCAACGCGGGGATGTCGAACACCATGTCGCGGGTATTGCCGCGTTGGGTCTCGATGCCGTTGACGGTGGTGCGCAAGTTCAGGTTCATGGGGTCGGGGACGTCGTCACGGTCGACCAGCCACGGGCCCAGCGGCGTGCAGGTGTCGCGGCTTTTGACCCGCAGGTTGGGGCGATACCAGTTTTCCAGGTAGTCGCGCAGCGCATAGTCGTTGGCCACGGTATAGCCCGCCACATAGTCATAGGCCTGGCCTCGCGAGACGCCGCGAGCCGTCTTGCCGATGACGACCGCCAGCTCGCATTCATAGTGCATGAAGGCGACGTCGGCGGGGCGCAGGGTCTGGGCGCGGTGCCCGACGAAGGTGTTGGCGGCCTTCAGGAAGCCCAGCGGTTCCTCTGGCGCCTTGAACGCCAGCTCCTTCGCATGGTCCGCATAGTTGATGGCCAGCGTGAACGTCGTGCGGGGTTCGATGGGCGGCAGCCAGGAGACCGCCTCTTCGGGCAGGACGCGGCCGTCGGCCAGCCGGATCTGGCCCGGACCCGCCTCGGTCGCCGCGTGGATGGCGCCTTCGTAAACGATGCGTGCGTGTTTCATGGCGCAGTCCTTATGCGTTGGCGGCGGCCAGCCGGTTGCCCAGCGTGCCGACTTGCGAAATGCGGATGTCGTAGCGCTGCCCGGCCCGCAGGCGCGGGGCGTCGTAAGGGGCGCCGACCAACAGCATGTCGCCGGCGTCAAAGCTCATGAATTGCGTGACGTCGGCAATCAGCCGCGCAACCGGACGGACCAGGTCGGCGGTGCAGGCGCGTTGCACCAGGACGCCGTCCACGTGGATGTCGATATCCAGTGCGTCGGGGGCGGGGACGGATGCTACGGGCGCGAGATCGCGGCCGATGGGGCAGAAGCCGTCGCGGCATTGCTGCTTGAGCGCGGGCCGGAAGTAGCTGGCGTGCGGGACGGAAAGATCGGCGACGACCCGGTAGCCTGCCACGTAGGCCAACGCTTCCGTCTCGCTTACCCGGGTGGCGCGGCGCGAGAACACCACGCCCAGGCAGGCGCCCACTTCGACCTCGTCCACGTCGGACGGCAACGTGATGACGTCGCCGTCTTGCGCATAGGTGTTGGCGGGCTTGATGTAGAGCACGGGCGCCTTGGGCGCGGCCTGGTACGGCGGCGCATCCACGGCGTCGCCCAATGCCTGTAACGCCTGGCGCGTGTTCAGCGCGGCGCCTACCACGGTGCGGGGCGGGGCCGCCAATGCGGCGGCGGCTTCGGCGGCGCGTGCGGCGAGGTACTCGCGGTAGTTGTTCGCTTTGTAGTTCAGCACGGGATCCGCTTCTTCGATCTGCATCGAGATGCCCAGCGGGCGGGCGGCCATGTGCGGGGCGAGCGCCGCCGAGAGGGCCTGGAACACCCGTTGGCCCAGCGCGGCCTTCTGCGCGTCATTGCGTCCGTGTCCGATGCGCAGCACCACATGGACGAAGGCGTTGTCGGGATGGCCGTCGACGATCAGGCAATCGTCCACGCGCAACGCTCGCGTACGGGCGCCCGCCAGCGGGAACAGGCGGCCGTCGCCGACGGCGGCGTCCTGCACCACGCGCATCAGCGTGCGCGTGTCCAGGTCCAGGTTGCCGGAGTACTCAATCCAGATGTGGGGCATGTCGTCTCGCTCGCCATATCGTTATCATGTTAAGTATCATAGTGAAAAAGGCCGTAGGCGGCAACGCGCGAAACGTGTTTGGCCGGACAGGTCGGATCGGGGTTTCCCGGCGTTGACAGCGCTTGGCAGCCAGCATAATGTTAACGTGTTAATTAAAAATGCCGGCGCGATCGAATGGCGCCGCACCGCAGGAGAAGCGCACGTGAGCATCAAACATTGGATCAATGGCCAGCAGGTCGACAGCGCCGACCGCTTCGTCACCTATAACCCGGCCACCGGCCACGCCATCGAAGAGGTTGCTGCGGGCGGCCAGGCCGAGATCGATGCCGCCGTGTCCGCCGCGGCCGACGCTTTCCCCAAATGGGCGAACACGCCGGCCAAGGAGCGGGCCCGCCTGATGCGGCGACTGGGCGAACTCATCGACCGGAACGTGCCGGAACTGGCCGAGCTGGAGACGCGGGACACGGGTCTGCCGATCTCGCAGACCCGCAAGCAACTGATCCCGCGGGCCTCCGAGAACTTCACGTTCTTCGCTGAAGTGTGCACGCGGATGAACGGCCATACCTATCCAGTGGACGATCAGATGCTGAACTACACGCTGTACCAGCCGGTCGGGGTGTGCGCGCTAGTGTCGCCCTGGAACGTGCCGTTCATGACCGCCACCTGGAAGACGGCGCCGTGCCTGGCGCTGGGCAATACCGCCGTGTTGAAGATGTCGGAACTGTCGCCCTTGACGGCAGACCAGTTGGGCCGGCTGGCGCTGGAGGCAGGCATCCCGCCGGGCGTGCTGAACGTGGTGCAGGGGTACGGCGCCACGGCAGGCGACGCGCTGGTGCGGCACCCCGGCGTACGCGCCATTTCGTTCACGGGCGGTACGGTCACGGGCAAGAAGATCCTGGCCAGCGCGGGCGGCATCAAGAAGTATTCGATGGAGCTGGGCGGCAAGTCGCCAGTCCTGATTTTCGACGACGCCGATGTGGAGCGCGCGCTGGATGCCGCGCTGTTCACCATCTTTTCGCTGAACGGCGAACGCTGCACCGCGGGTTCGCGCATCTTCGTGCAGCAAAGCATCTACGATGATTTCGTGCGCAAGTTCGCCGCGCGCGCCCAACGACTGGTCGTTGGCGACCCCGCCGACGAGGCCACGCATGTGGGCGCGATGATCACGCGCCAGCATTGGGAAAAGGTGACGGGCTACATCGATCTGGCCGAACGGGAGGGCGCGCGCATCCTGGCGGGTGGAGCCCGTCAACCGGCGGGGTTGCCCGCGCATCTGGCGGGCGGAAACTTCGTGCACCCGACGGTGCTGGCCGACGTCGACAACCGCATGCGTTGCGCGCAGGAAGAGATCTTCGGTCCGGTTGCTTGCCTGATTCCTTTCAAGGACGAGGCCGAGGGCCTGGCGCTGGCGAACGACGTGAAGTACGGGCTGGCGTCCTATATATGGACGCGCGACATCGGTCGCGCCCACCGTTTGGCGCGCGGCATCGAAGCCGGCATGGTATTCATCAATAGCCAGAACGTACGCGACTTGCGCCAGCCGTTTGGCGGCACGAAGGAATCGGGCACGGGGCGGGAAGGCGGTGAATACAGCTACGAGGTGTTCGCCGAGATCAAGAACGTGTGCGTGTCGCTGGGCGGCCACCACATTCCGAAATGGGGCGTTTAAGCCTCGGGAATCAGGAGACAACCATCATGGGTAAGCTCGCGCTGGCGGCCAAGGTGACGCATGTGCCGTCGATGTACCTGTCGGAACTTCCCGGCAAGCACCACGGTTGCCGCGAGGCCGCCATTGAAGGCCATCGCATCATCGGCCAGCGGTGCCGGGACCTGGACGTGGACACGATCGTGGTGCTGGACGTGCATTGGCTGGTCAATGCGGGCTATCACGTGAACGCCAACGGGCGGTTCCAGGGGCGCTACACCAGCAATGAGCTGCCGCATTTCATCAAGGACATGGACTACGCCTACCGCGGCAATCCCGAACTGGGACGGCGCATCGCGGAATGCGCCAATGCAGCGGGGGTGGGAACGCGTTCGCACGAGATCGACAGCCTGGAACTGGAATACGGCACGCTGGTGCCGATGCGGTACATGAATGGCGACGGCCGTTTCAATGTGGTGTCGGTGGCGGCCTGGTGCGCCTGGCATGGGCTGGACGAGAGCCGCCGATTCGGCGCGGCATTGCGCCAGGCCATCGAGGCCAGCGACAGCCGCGTTGCCGTGCTGGCCAGTGGATCGCTGTCGCATCGCTTCAACGACAACGGCAGTCCTGAGGCCGCCATGCATCAGATCAGCCGCGAGTTCTACCGGCAGGTGGATTTGCGGGTGGTCGAGCTATGGCGTCAGGGGGATTGGAAGGCGTTCTGCGCGATGCTGCCCGACTACGCCGAGCGCTGCGTGGGAGAAGGCGGCATGCACGACACGGCCATGCTGCTGGGACTATTGGGGTGGGACAGTTACGACGGGCGGGTGGAGATCGTCACCGATTACTTCACCAGTTCCGGCACGGGGCAGATCAACGCCATCTTCCCGGTGCCTGCCTGAGTCACGCTTCGTCGGCCTCGCGCGATGCCGGCGCGTCGCGCTTGATCAGCTCGACCATGGCGTCGACGTCGCGGTACAGGCGGTCGAGCAATTCCTTGCCGATCTTGCTTTCGATCTCTTGATATTTCGCATCTACCTGCGGGCGCATGCGGTCGATCAGCTTGTTGCTCTTGGGGGTCAGCGAGATTTCCTGGCGCCGCTGGTCGGCGCTGGAGCGCACGCGCTTGATCAGGCCTTGCTCTTGCATGCCGGCCAGCATGCGGGTCAGGCTGGGGCTGAGGATCTGGCAACTGCGGGCGATCTGGTTGGGTTCCATCGAGCCGACTTCACTCAAGGTGCGCAACACCCGCCATTGTTGTTCGGTGACGCCCGCCGCATGCAGCACGGGGCGGAAATGCGCCATCAGGGTTTCGCGCGCGTAAAGCAGCAGATGGGGGAGATTGCGGTGGTGGAAGCTCGGACTCATGGCGGCTATGTTAGCAAGAAGCCATCCGTTTTTTGACCAAATATTTGGGTGCGTCTTGCGCGCCACACCGCCATCGGCGCTGCGAAGGGCAGGGCCGATGATCGGGGACAGGGCGGGAGTCAGGTCGGGTTTTGCTGAGCCAGTTCCTGCAGGTCGTCCGGCAGGGTCAGGTCAGGCGCGCCTTGCTGCAGTTCGCGCAGCGCCTGGACGGCTTCGTCCTGCTGGTCGTCCTGGACCAATGCGCGGATATGGGCCACACGGGCCTCGACGTCCTGTTCGCTGAACGCCACGACTTCCGTGGCCGTGGCTTCGCCCTGCTGCGCCGTTTGGGCCGCTTGGGCCGCTTGGGTCGTTTGGGCCACAGCGGTTTCCGGGGCAGCGGGAGCGGCCTGGGGTTGGCTTGCGGCCGTGTCGGCTGGGGACGCGACGACGCGCTGGGTGGCGGGCGGCGCCTGCTTGCTTGCCAGCGTTTCAGCCAGCGCGGCAGGAGCCGGCGCGGGTGAACGTTCGGCGCTGGTGCCGACTTCGTGGGGCGCCGCCAGTTGCGCGGTCACGTCCTGCATGTCGGCGCTTTCGCGCATGTCGGTCCAGGCGAACAGGCCGGCCACCATCGCGGCGCAAGCGGCCGCGGCCCAGCCGGGATGCCAGCTGTGGCCGGGGTGCCAGGTACGGCGCACCGCCGCGTCAAGTTCGGGACTGGTCCCGGGTCTGGGCTTACGGTACAGGGCGCGCAGATCCCGTTCATCGTCTTCGTCGAATGGGGGGCGATAGGTAATGCTCATGCGCGTACTCCTCGCGCATACGCCCGGTGGCTGGACGTATCCGCGTTTGACCTTTGCTGGGCGCCGCGCCGGTGGTCCGGCGGTCTCGTCGTGGCTAGGGTCTTGTTCCGGTTTATGCGGCCTCGGCAAAGACCGCAGGGCGATTGCGCCGCGATTCCCATTGCTGCGCCCGCGTTGGGCGTTTGGCGCCGGGTATGCCGTCCTGACGGGACGGTTCGACAATGCGCTGCACCCGTTGATTATGCGCGATTTGTGGAATTCCGGCAGGGAATTTCTTCTATTTGCATGATGTAACTTCGGACTGTCCCTATTAGTGAAAGCAGAATGACAGATTCATGCACCGGGACGGCGCAATCCGCATGCCGGGACGCGCGTTTTGATGCGCGCCGCGCGCGCTGGAAAGACAGGTTGCCGGTACACTTTCGCGCATGGCCAAATCCCGAACCGTATACGTGTGCGCCGACTGCGGCGGCACCACCCCGAAGTGGCAGGGCAAATGCCCGCATTGCAACGCCTGGAACACGCTGGAAGAAACCGTGGAATCGTCGACGCCTGCCGCGTCGGCGCACCGCTACGCGCCGCTGGCCTCGGCCAGCCCCGTGCGCAGCCTGTCTGAAATCGAAGCCCGCGAAACGCCGCGCCAGCCCACCGGGCTGGACGAGTTCGATCGCGTGCTGGGCGGCGGCCTGGTGGCCGGCGCCGTGGTGCTGATCGGCGGCGATCCGGGCATCGGCAAATCCACGCTGCTGCTGCAGGCGCTGGCGTCGATGTCGCAGACCACCAGCGTCCTCTACGTCACGGGCGAGGAGTCCGCCGAGCAAGTCGCGCTGCGCGCCCGCCGGCTCGATTTGCAGACCGGCAACGTCAACCTCTTGGCCGAGATCCGGCTGGAGGCCATCCAGGCTGCCGTGTCCGAGCAGAAACCGACGGTCGCCGTGATCGATTCGATCCAGACTTTGTACAGCGGCGAACTGAGCGCGGCGCCGGGCTCGGTGTCGCAGGTGCGCGAATGCGCGGCGCAACTGACGCGGCTGGCCAAGCAGACGGGCATCGCCATCGTCATGATCGGCCACGTCACGAAGGACGGCGCGTTGGCGGGGCCGCGCGTGCTCGAGCACATCGTCGACACGGTGCTGTATTTCGAGGGCGACACGCATTCGTCGTTCCGGCTGGTGCGCGCGTTCAAGAACCGCTTCGGCGCGGTCAACGAACTGGGCGTGTTCGCCATGACCGACCGCGGCCTGCGGGGCGTGGCCAATCCTTCTGCGCTGTTCCTGTCGCAGCACGAGCAGCAGGTGGCGGGTTCCTGCGTGATGGCCACGCAAGAGGGCACGCGGCCGCTGCTGGTCGAGATCCAGGCCCTGGTCGACAGTTCCCACGCGCCCAACCCGCGCCGGCTGACGGTCGGCCTGGAGGGCAACCGTTTGGCCATGCTGCTGGCGGTGCTGCACCGGCATGCCGGCGTCACGACCTTCGACCAGGACGTGTTCGTCAACGCGGTGGGCGGGGTGCGCATCACCGAACCGGCGGCCGACTTGCCGGTGCTGCTGGCCATCATGTCGTCGCTGCGCGACAAGCCGCTGCCGCGTGGCCTGATCGCGTTTGGCGAAGTGGGCCTGGCGGGCGAAATCCGGCCTGCGCCGCGCGGCCAGGAGCGTTTGCGCGAAGCGGCCAAGCTGGGCTTTTCCATTGCATTGATCCCCAAGGCCAATGCGCCGCGCACACCCATCGAGGGGCTGGAGATCTGGGCGGTGGACCGGTTGGACGCCGCGCTGGACAAGTTGCGTTGACGCCTTGGGCCGGCACGTGCCGGACCGAGGCCCGTTGATCTTCCCTTTATTGAATCGCCCATCCTGAGCAAGGCCGGGTCTGCTGGAGCAAGACGTGAGTCTGTTTGTTATCGCCGCATGCTTGGCCGCGGGTGGCCTGATCGGTTTCATGGGCGGCGTGCTGGGCATCGGGGGCGGACTCATCGCCATTCCCGCGCTGGTGCTGCTGATGGGGATGTCGCAGCAGCTGGCGCAAGGCACGGCGCTGATCATGGTGTTGCCCGCCATCACCATGGCCGTGCGCAAGTACAACCAGCAAACACGCATCGACAAGCGCGTGGCTGCCGCCGGCGCGGCGGGCGCCGTGGTTTTCACCTGGGTGGGCGCGCGGCTGGCGCTGGGCATCGATTCCAGCGTGCTGCGCCAGAGCTTTGCCGTGTTCCTGTTTTTCATCGCCTTGTTCTACGTCTGGCAAACCTGGCGCGCCACGCGCCCCGCGATCCGGCGTCCGGCGGCCGGCAAGGGCCCTGCGCCGGCCTTCACCCCGCGCCGAGCCGTTGCGTTGGGCATACTCTGCGGGACCTTGGGCGGGTTCTTCGGCGTGGGCGGCGCGGTGCTCGCCGTGCCGATCATCACGTCGGTCTTCCGCTTGCCGCAAACCACGGCGCAGGCCTTGGCGCTGAGCATGGTGATCCCCGGTTCGACCATCGCACTGATCACGTATGCGTGGGCGGGCCAGGCGGACTGGATGGTCGGCTTGCCGCTGGCCATCGGCAGCCTGCTTTTCGTGCCCGTGGGCGTGAAACTGGCGTACCGGCTTCCTGAACGCAAGCTGAGAATCTGCTTTGCGCTGATGCTGTTCGCCACCGTCGGCCTGCTGGCGTTCGAGGCGTGACTGCGGCGCCGGTTGCGCGTATTAGCAAACGTTAGCGTCCGAAAATTTGTGGTTCCGCGGTGAACCTTCTGGGGGGGCCAGCTTCAAACGGAGTACGGGGTAAGCGGCGATGTTGCCGCCCCGTGTCGGAAAAGGGCTTCGGCCTTTTACATTCAGGAGTTCATGAAATGACGACTCACTCCCGTATCGCTGCGTTTTTGTCCACCTCGGCCCTGTGCCTCGGTCTTGCTGCTGCGCCTTCGGCGTTCGCGGCGGGCGCCGATGCGTCGGCCAAGACGGGCGAAACCAAGACCCAAGCGCAGCACAAGCATCACAAGTCTGACAAGACGTCCGCCAAACCGGCGGCCGCCAAATCAGGCACAGCATCGAAGATGGACCATTCCGGCGCCACGACGCCGGCGAAGTAAGCAGGGGGCTGTAAAGCCCGAACGTAGTTCCTTTGCAGGAAGACTGCCGATCCCGCGGGACCGGAAAGTCGAAAGCCTCTCGGTATGGGCACCGAGAGGCTTTTTTGTTGCCGGGTGGCGTGGCCGGCATTTTTCGTTTCCGCGCCGCCGCGGCGCGGGCTGCGGTTACTCCACCGGCGTGATCACGCGGCCGGTGTCGAAGTAGGCTTGCAGGTTCTCCAGCATCAGGTTTTCCATGGCCAGGCGCGTCTCGAACGTGGCGCTGCCGATGTGCGGCAGGACGACGGCGTTGTCGCTCTTGGTCAGGGCTTCCGGCACCTTGGGTTCGTGTTCGAACACATCCAGCGCGGCGCAGCCCAGCTTGCCGGCGTCCAACGCGGCGACCAGCGCGGTTTCATCGATGACGGGTCCGCGCGCGATGTTGACGATGATGCCCTTGGGGCCCAGCGCTTCCAGTACCGGCTGGTTCACCAGGTGGCGCGTGCTGGGGCCGCCCACGGTTGCCACGATCAGGAAGTCGGCCCACTTGGCCAGATCCACCAGCGAGGCCTCGTAGCCGTAGGCGATGTCGTCGCGCTTGCGGCGGTTGTGATAACGGACTTCCATGTCGAATCCGGTACCGCGCTTGGCAATGGCCTCGCCAATCCGGCCCAGGCCCACGATGCCCAGCTTCTTGCCGCTGACGCGCAGGCCCAGCGGGATGCTGCCGTGCACCTGGCCCCACTGGCCGGCGCGCACGAACCGTTCGCCCTGGCCCATGCGGCGGGCGCCGGCGATCAAGAGGCCCCAGGCCAGGTCCGCCACGCAGTCCGTCAACACGTCGGGCGTGTTGCTGACCTGCACGCCGCGCTTGTGGGCCGCTTCGACGTCGATGGTCTCGTAGCCCACGCCCCAGCTGCAGATCGCCTTCAGGTCGGGCAGCGCGTTGATGAGTTCGGCATTGGCGCCGAAGTTGGCTGACGTGACGACCGCGGTGATGCCCTTGCCGTGTTCGGCCAGCGCGGCCTTGCGGTCGGGGAATTTCCACAGCTCTACCACGTCGTACTGGTCGGCCAGGTTCTTGTTGGCGGAGGGGGAGCCGGCCAGCGAGCCGACCTGGATGATGCGATGCTTAGTGGTCATGTTGTCGTACGGGTAGGGTGGCGAAAACGGTCATGCTACTTGATTCGGCCTTGAAATCGGCTGAGGGGATGCCCGCGGGCATCCCCCGGGTGCGTGCCCCGCCGGCTATTCCAGCTGGATGTTGGCTTTCTGGATGACGTCCTTCCACCGTTTGACCTCGCCTTGCTGGAACGCGGTGAACTGCTGCGGGGTGTTGGCCACGACTTCAAAGCCCAGGCCTTGCAGCGTCTGTTCGGTCTTCGGGTCGCGCAAGGCGGTCTGCAGGGCCTTGGACAGTTGCTGCACCACCGCGGGCGGGGTGCCCTTGGGCACCGCGAAGCCTTGCCAGGAATACACCACCATGTCCTTGATGCCGGCCTCGGTCAGCGTGGGCACGTCGGGCAGTTCCGGCGTGCGCGCGTCGCCCGTAATGGCCAGGGCCTTCAACTTGCCCGCCTTGATGTGGTTCTGGACCGCGCCCAGGTTCTGGAACGATACATTGACCTGACCGCCGATCAGGTCCGCGATCGCGGCGCCGCCGCCCTTGTAGGGCACATCGACTCCCGTGCTGTCGGTGCGCTGGCGGAACAGCACGGCGGACAGGTGGTCCGAGGAACCCGTGCCCGATGACGCGTAGGAGACGCTGCCGGGGTGCTTCTTCGCGTAGTCGACCAGTTCGGCGACGTTGCCGGCCGGAAACGAGGTGGCGGCGACGAGCACGTTGGGATTGCGCACGGCCTGGGTCAGATATTCGAAATCCTTGCTCGGGTTGTACGAGAGGTTCTTGTAGAGCGCTTCGTTGATGGCGAAGGTGCCGATCGAGCCAACCATCATGGTGTAGCCGTCGGGCGTGCTGCGGGCCAGGGCCTGCGCGCCGATGGCGCTGTTGGCGCCCGGCTTGTTCTCGACCACGAAGGTCTGTCCCAGCAGCTTCGACAGCGCGGGGGTGACCGAGCGCGCAGTGATGTCGGACGAGCCGCCCGGCACGAAGGGCACGATCATGGTGACGGGTTTTTCGGGGTAGCCGGCGGCCTGGACCGCCGGCCCGCCAAGCAGGACGGCGCCCGCCGCGAAAGCGCAGATCAAGTTATTCATGTTGTCTCCTGGTTCGCGTGATGATGAGAAGCCCGCCGCTCACGCGTTGCGTGCGGGCCTGGATCTGCGTCAGATCAGTCGACCTTGGCGCCGGATGTTTTCACGACTTCCGCCCACTTCACGGTCTCTTGCGCCATGAACTGCTTGAACTGCGCCGGCGTGTTGCCCGAGGGCGTGGCGCCCTGGGCCTGCAATTGCGCGCGCACCGGCTCTTGCTGCAACGCAGCCGCCACGTCGCGCTGGATCTTGTCGACGATGGCGGGCGGCGTGCCGGCGGGCGCCAGCAGCCCGAACCAGCTGGAGGCCTCGTATCCCTTCACGCCCGCTTCGGCCAGCGTCGGCACATCCGGCAGGGCGGGGGAGCGCGCGGCCGTGGTGACCGCCAGCGGCCGCAGCTTGCCGCCCTTGATGTAGCCCATGGAAGAAGGCAGATTGTCGAAGATCAGGTCGGCGGAGCCGCCCATCACGTCGGTCAGCGCGGGGCTGCTGCCCTTGTAGGGCACGTGCGTCATGCGGGTGCCGGTCATGCTCTGGAACAGTTCGCCCGACAGGTGCGTGGAGGTGCCATTGCCCGTGGACGCCATGTTGACGCTGTCCGGATTGGCCTTCAGGTACTTGATCAGGTCCGCCACGGTGCGGATGCCGTGCTTGTCCGCGAACTTGGGGTTCAGTTCAAGAATGTTCGGGACCGGGATCACCAGCGTCACGGGCACGAAATCCTTGACCGGGTCGTAGGGCAGCTTGGCATAGACGGACTGGTTGATCGCATGCGTGCTGACGGTGCCCATCAGCAGCGTGTAGCCGTCGGCGGTGGCACGCGCGGCTTCGGCTGTGCCGACGTTGCCGCCCGCGCCCGCCTTGTTGTCCACCACCACCGACTTGTTCCAGCTCTTGCCCAATTCGGCGGCCACCACGCGCGCGGCGATGTCTGCCGTGCCGCCAGCGGGAAAGGGCACGATGATCCTCACATCGCGTTCGGGGTAGTCGGCCAGTGCGGGCGCTGCGGGCAGCAGGAAGGCCGTAGCCGTCAACATGGCTGCGGTGAACAACCGGCGGCGCAGGGGGGCTGCTTGCATGGAACGTGTCTCCTTGGTGTGCGCGTGGCCGCGCATCGTTTGTGGGAAATTCCGCCCCTGGCATGGCCCGAGGCGGCAAGCCGCAAGGCGCATGCGGCACCCTGCGTTTTGTTGCCGTCCTACTTGTCAAACAAATATAGGTATTGAGGTTATGCTTGTCAACCAAGTATACTTTTTTCACCTTACTCATCTGACAACTGGATCTGCCAGGAGCCCGTCCATGAAAACTTCCCCGGTGTCCGCCCAGGACTTGCAGCGTTCGGTCATTGCCGTGCCGCCGTTGGCCCGCCACGACGATCTTTCCCTGAACGAAGCCGCGAACAAGGCGCTGCTGGGCCACCTGGAAGCCGGTGGCGTGCGCAACGTGATGTATGGCGGCAACGCCAACTTCTACAACGTGGCCGTCAGCGAGTACGCGCGCATCGTGGACATGCTGGCCGGGCTGGCGGGGTCGGATACGTGGATCCTGCCGTCGGTCGGCCCCGATTACGGCAAGATGATGGATCAGGCGGCAATCCTGCGGTCGCGCGCGTTCCCCACGGCGATGCTGCTGCCCATGTCGTTCCCGTATACGGACGCCGGCTTGGCCGATGGCGTGCGGCGCTTCACCGACGCCTTGGGTAAGCCCGCCGTGGTCTACATCAAGTCGGCCGACTACCTGGCTCCCGGCACCGCTGCGCGCCTGATCGAGGAGGGCCGCATCGTCGCGTTCAAGTACGCCGTCGTGCGCGACAACCCGGCGAAGGATCCCTACCTGTCGTCCCTGCTGCAGGCGGTGGATGCGCGCTGGATCGTCAGCGGCATCGGCGAACGCCCGGCCATCGTCCACTACCGCGACTTCGGCCTGAAGAGTTTCACGTCGGGTTCGGTCTGCGTGGCGCCGCGCGGGTCGATGCGCTTGCTGCACTTGCTGCGCGAAGGCCGCTACGACGAAGCGGAGGCGGTGCGCGAACATTACCTGGGTCTGGAAGACTGCCGCGACGGCATCAGCCCGATCCGCGTGCTGCACGACGCCGTGACCTTGTCGGGCGTGGCCGACATGGGGCCAATGCTGCCGCTGTTGACCGGCATCTCCAGCGCCGAACGCGAACGGGTGGCGCCGGTCGCGCGCGCGCTGGCAGCGTGGGACAGGCAAGCCGTGGCGGCCTGACCGTGAACGCGGCGGCCGCGTACCTCCCGTCGCACCGCCTGTTGGCGGTACGATGGGCGCTGTTCCCGCAAAGGTGAACAGGCCTAAGCATTCAGGAGGTTTCGTGGCCCGATCCAAAGCATCAACTTCATCCGAGCCGCAGGCGCCCGTCGAATCCGACGCGTCGGGTTCGCCCCTGCTCGAACGCGGGCACCGGGTGCGGCTGGCGGATCAGGTCTACGGGCAGATTTTCGAGCAGATCGTGTCCGGCGGCCTGAACGTGGGCGACAAGCTGCCGTCGGAAAACGAGATTTCCGAGCGCTTCGGCGTATCGCGCCCGGTCGTGCGCGAGGCGCTGCTGCGTTTGCGCGCGGACGGCCTGATCACGGCGCATCAGGGCTTGGGCACGTTTGTCAGCCATCAGCCTGCGCCGCGCCTGAAGACCTTCAACGATGTGCAGAACGTTAGCGCCTATCTGCGCGCGCAAGAGGTGCGCGTGGCGCTGGAAGGCGACGCGGCCCGCCTGGCCGCATTGCGCCGCACGGACGAACAGCTGAAGAAGATTGCCGACGCCCACGCGGCGTTCGCCGACAGCCTGACGCATGGCCAGGTGTCGCCCGAGGCCGATCTGGCGTTTCACGCCAGCATCGCCGAAGCCAGCGGCAACGATTTCTATCTGGGGGTGCTGGAAAGCATCCACGAATCCATCAACGGTTTCATGCGGCTGACCTTGAGCCTGACGCGCACCGGATCCCGGCAGCGGGCCCAGCGCGTCGTGGACGAGCACGCCACCATCCTGGACGCCATCCGCGAGCAAGACAGCGAGCGCGCCCGCGTGGCCATGCAGTTCCATCTGGGGCAGGCGCGTCACCGACTGGTGGACCGCGAGCGCGACTGACATCAACGACACACGGAGACAACGAGTGCAAGGCAATGGAGCGATAGCGAAGAACGTGCCGGTCGAGCAGGTCCGCGAACAGATCCTGCAGGTGCTGCAAGCCTGGGGCATGGACGAAGACTTGGCGAACACCACCGCTGGCCTAATGGCGCAGACAGATCTGCTGGGCATCGATTCGCATGGCATTTCGATGCTGCCGTCCTACGAGGAAAAGTGGCGCGCGGGTTCCTTGAAGCTGGACGCCCGCGCGCGGGTCGTGCGCGACGGCGGAGCCAGCGCCTTGATCGACGGCATGGGCGGCCTGGGCTACCCCGTGGCCTCGCAGGCGATGCACCTGGCGGTCGACAAGGCGCTCGCGCACGGCGTGGGCGCGGTGTCGGTCTGCAATTCGCATCACTTCGGCGCGGCCGGCGTGTATGCACGCATCGCCGTGCAACGCGGCGTGGTCGGGCTGGTCACCAGCAGCGCCAACGGCATCATCATGGTGCCCACGCGTGGCGCCATGCCCATGCTGGGCACCAATCCCATCGCGTTCGGCGCGCCCGCGGCCCATAACGAGCCCTTCGTGTTGGACATGGCGACGACCACCGTCGCCGCTAACAAGGTCAAGGTCTACGACTTTCTGGACAAGCCGCTGCCATCCGGTTGGGCGGTCGACGGGCAGGGCGCGGCGGTCACCGACGCCGACGCCGCGATGCAGTTCATCTTCAAGCGCCCGGAGGGAGGCCTGACGCCTCTGGGCGGGACGTCGGCCATGAGCAGCCACAAGGGCTACGGCCTGGCAATGATGGCGCAGATCCTGGGCGGCACGCTCAGCGGCAGCGCCTTTGCCGCTCGGCGTGCCCCCACCCGCCGTCCGGGCGAACCCGACGACGTGGGGCATTTCTTCCTGGCCTTGAACCCCGACGCGTTCCGCGCCGCAGGGTCGTTCGAATCCGATATGGACGACATGATCGACGCATTGCACGACACGCCGCCCGCCCATCCGGACGAGCCCGTGCTGGTGGCTGGCGAACCCGAGGCGGCGGAACGCGAGCGCCGGTTGCGCCAGGGCATCCCGATATCGGCCGCGCTGGCCGACCGGTTGCGCGGTATCTGCGAGCGCGCCGGCACGCCATATCTGCTGGAGGACATTTGCATCGGCTGATGCGGCCGTACCGCATCAAACGATAGGCACAGACCCGGACACCGGGCGATATACCTACAACAACCATGAGGAGACAACCATGCAACAGAACAAACCCGCGGCGCACAGACGCCTTGCCATCCTGGCCGGTGCGGCCGCCGGCCTGCTGACGCTGCTGCCGGCGGCAGCGATGGCACAGGCCGGCGCGTGGCCCGCCAAGCCCGTCAAGCTGGTCGTGCCGTTCCCGGCCGGCGGCAGCACCGATTCCGTGGGCCGCTTGCTGGCGGCCGAGCTCTCCAAGGAATTGGGCCAAAGCGTCATCGTCGAAAACAAGGGCGGCGCCAATGGCAACATCGGCTCTGACGTGGTGGCCAAGGCCGAGCCGGACGGCTACACCCTGCTGCTGTCCGGCGTGGGATCGAACGCCATCAGCTATGCCGTCTACCAGAACATGCCCTACCGCAACAGCGACTTCGCGCATATCTCGCTGCTGGCGACGGGTCCCAACGTCCTGGTCGCGAACATGGAGTTCCCCGGCAAGACGTTTGCGGACTTCATCCGGCTGGCACGCGAGAACCCGGGCAAATACACGCACGCCAGTTCGGGCAGCGGCTCGTCGGGCCACCTGGCCATGGAAATGCTGAAGCAGGATGCCAAGATCGACCTGGTGCACGTGCCGTACAAAGGGGGCGCGGCCGCCATTACCGACATGATCGGCGGTCGGGTCTCGGTGATGTTCCTGAACCAGGACACGCTGTTGCCGCAAGTCACCTCCGGCAAGCTGCGCGCGCTGGCGGTGGCCAGCGCGAAGCGCAATCCCGCTTACCCCGATACGCCGACGGTGGCGGAATCGGGTTATCCGGGTTTCTCGGCGGAATCCTGGTTTGGCTTGTCGGCGCCGGCCAAGACGCCGCCGGCCGTGATCCAGCGCCTGAACCAGGCGACGGTCAAGGCGCTGGCGTCGCCCGAGATCCGGCAAAAGCTGGAGAGCGTGGGCTTCGTGGTGGTGGGCGATGATCCGAAGTCGTTCTCGGCGTTCGTCGACAACGAAATCACGAAATGGGGCAAGGCGGCGAAGGCCTCCGGCGCCCGGATGGACTAGCGGCCGTGCAAGGCTTCATTTCGCGTTGACAGGCCCTGACTGCTGTACCGCCGGGCCGCGGCCCGGCACACTCCGTATTCTCTTTCTGCAAAAACGAAGGCGGCAATGAATTCACCCTTACCCAATCGCTTCCGGCAACGCATCCTGGCCCGCGAACGGCTCATCGGATTCTGGATGTGCATGTCCAGCCACATCACGGCCGAGCTTGTCGGGCTGGCGGACTTTGACTGGCTGCTTCTGGATGGCGAGCATTCGCCCAATGAGGTGCCGATGTTCCTGCAGCAGCTGCAAGCGCTGCAAGGCAGCGCCAGCGCCGCCGTCGGCCGGCCGTCGTGGAACGATCCGGTGCAGATCAAGCGCCTGCTGGACATCGGTTTCTACAACCTGCTGATTCCGTTCATCGAATCGGAGGCCGACGCGCGGCTGGCCGTGGCCGCCACGCGCTATCCGCCGCAAGGCATCCGCGGCGTGGCGGGCGCGCAGCGCAGCAACCGTTATGGCACCGTCCCGGACTATCTGCAGACCATCAACGACAATATCTGCGTGCTGCTGCAGATCGAAAGCCGCCCGGGCATCGACGCCGTCGACGAGATCGCATCGGTCGAAGGGGTGGATGGCGTGTTCATCGGCCCGTCGGACCTGGCCGCGGCGCTGGGCCACATCGGCAATCCGGGCCACCCCGAAGTGCAAGAGGCCATCCGCCACCTGCACCAGCGCGTGACCGCGCAGGGCAAGGCCGTGGGCATCCTGGCGCCGGTGCACGCGGACGCGCGCCGCTACCTGGACATGGGCATGCACTTCGTCGCGGTGGGCACGGACCTGGGGGTGTTCAAGCAGGCGACATTCGCGCTGCGCGACGCCTTCCCGACCTGAAGCGTTCATCCGGAAAAAGGCGACAAAAAAGCCCCTTGCGGGGCTTTCTGTTTACTGCTCCAGCGCCAGCAATTCGCTGACGGTCTGGCGGCGCCGGATCAGGCGGGCGTTGCCGTGGTCGAGCAGCACCTCCGGCGCGAGCGGCCGGCTGTTGTAGTTGGACGACATCGACGAGCCGTAGGCGCCCGCGTTGTGGAAGACCATGAAGTCACCGATGCGCGGCTGCGGCAGCAACTGGTCGGACATCACCCCGCCTTCGTCCTGCGTGAACACGTCGCCCGATTCGCACAGGGGGCCGGCGACCGCGATGCGCGTTTCGGCCACGCCCTGCGGGGCCGAGCCGTCGGGCGCGTGCACCGTAATGCGGTGATAGCTGCCGTACATGGCCGGGCGCATCAGGTCGTTGAAGCCCGCGTCCACCAGCGCGAAATCGCGCTCGGGGCGGCGGTTGACCGAATGCACTTCCGACACCAGCACGCCGGCTTCGGCGACGAGGAAGCGGCCGGGTTCGATCTCCAGCCGGACAGGGTGGCCCAGGAACTGCTCGATGCGCTTGCGCGCCGCGTCCCACTGCTCGAAGTAGTGGTCGCAGTCGATGCGCGGTTCACCGTCGCGATAGGGGATGGACAGGCCGCCGCCGGCCGAGATGGCCTCCAGGTCGTGGTCCAGCGAGCGCACCACCTCGACCATGGCGTCGCAGACGCTGGACAGGTGGCCATAGTCGACGCCCGAGCCGATGTGCATGTGGACGCCGACCAGCTTCAGGCCGTAGCGGCGCACGATGGACACGGCTTCGGCCACGTCATCGATCCAGATGCCGTGCTTGCTTTGCGGGCCGCCGGTGTTGGTCTTGTTGCTGTGGCCGTGGCCGAAGCCGGGGTTGATGCGCAGCCAGACGCGGTGCCCGCGCGAGGCTTGGCCCACGCGCTCCAGCATGTCCAGCGAGCCGGCGTTGACGGTGATGCCGTGGCGCAGCACGGTGGCCAGCGTGGCGTGGTCGATCAGGTCGGCGGTAAAGACCATGCCTTCCGGTTCGCCCTTGGGGTCGAAGCCCGCGGCCAGGCTGCGTTCGATTTCGCCCAGCGAGACGGCGTCGACCACCGCGCCTTCCTCGCGCATCAGACGCAGGATGTGCAGGTTGGAGCAGGCCTTCTGCGCGTAGCGGATGGTGTCGAAGCGGCGCAGTTGCGCGATGCGTTCGCGGATGACGGCGGCGTCGTACACCCACAGCGGCGTGCCGTGCTGGGTGGCGAGTTGGGTGAGTTGGCGAGGATCGAATGCCATGACGGGCGGACCTTGATTGGGGATTGAAACCAGGCGGCATGATGCCTGTTCAAAGGCATCCAGTAAAATGCTTATGTTTTGAAGACCCATTCATTCTTGATATGGAGTGGCGCATGCTGACGCATCGGCATATCGAAGTGTTCCGGGCGGTGATGATCGCCGGCAGCGTGACCCGGGCAGCCGAACTGCTTAGCTCTTCGCAACCCACGGTCAGCCGCGAGCTGGCGCGCATGGAGCACAGCATCGGCTTTGCGCTGTTCGAGCGCGTGCACGGGCGTCTGCGGCCCACCATGCCGGCGCTGGCGCTCTATGACGAGATCCGGCAGTCCTACGCGGGCTTGGAGCGCGTGGCGTCCGCCGCAGCCCGGCTGCGGGCCTTCCGGGGCGGCCAATTGTCGGTGATCGCCTTGCCGGCCTTCTCGCATTCGATCCTGCCCGACGCGTTCCGGCGCTTTCATGATCAGCATCCCGGCGTCAGCCTGGCGGTCGAGGCGCAGGAGTCGCCGTTCCTGGAGGAGTGGCTGACGGCGCAACGGTACGACTTGGGGCTGACTGAACACGATGCGGCGCCGGCCGGCACGCGCGTGCAGCTGTTGTTGCAGGTGGACGAGGTGTGCGTGCTGCCGGACGGGCACGCGCTGCTGGCAAAGCCGGTGATCGAACTGCCCGATTTCGAGGGGCATGCCTTTGTCAGCTTGTCGTCCAGCGACCCTTATCGGATCCAGATCGACGAAGCGTTCGCCGAAGCGGGGGTGCTGCGGCGGTCCATCGTGGAGACGCCCACGGCGGTGTCCGTGTGCACGTTCGTGCGCCAGGGGCTGGGGCTGGCCATCGTGAACCCGCTGACCGCGCTGGATTTTGCGGGCCGCGGCCTGCACATCCGTCCACTGCGCCGCTCGTTCCCGTTTCGCGTCAACGTGGTGTTTCCCGAACATCGTCCGGCGAATCCCTTGGTAGACGCGTTCATGGCGTCGCTAGCCGCCGCGGCCGAAGCCATCAAGCGCCAGTTGGCGTCGCGCATGGGGCAGAGTGGGGCGCAACCGGCGTAACGGCGCGCGCGGCGTTTCGAGCAGGCAACAAAAAAGGATGCCCTGGGGCATCCTTCTTCATTTGCCGTATTCATGACGCCCCAAAAAGCAGGGGCGGCAGAATCTTAGGCCAGCGCCTTGATAGCGGCAGCCAGGCGGCTCTTGTGGCGAGCGGCCTTGTTCTTGTGGATGATGTTCTTGTCAGCCACGCGATCGATCACGCTCGAGGCCTTCTGGAACACTTCGCCAGCCGAAGCCTTGTCGCCAGCGGCGATGGATTGGCGAACGCGCTTGATGGCGGTGCGCAGCATCGAGCGCAGGCTGGAATTGTGCTTGTTGCGCTCAACGGATTGGCGAGCGCGCTTGCGGGCTTGGGCGGTATTGGCCATGTTGCTATATAAGTTGAATTCGGCAAAGTCGAACATTGTAGCAAGTCCCTGCGGGATTGCAAGCTTTTAATGTTTGATCTACCGATGGAGCGCCCGTCAACCGGGCGGGGGGCGCTAAGGGAAAGGTTCCTGGGCTGGAGAACCCGTAGCTGGAAAGACAATTCCCAAACTGGAGCACTCGTAGCTGGACAACCCTGGCGGATGGCCCTCAAAAAGCCTTGAGGAAAAACCCGCGGCGCCTACTGGATAAAAACACGGTACTGAGTATACAACGAAGCGGGCCGCAGGCACAGGCCTGGGGCACAGCGTTGTCAGGCGGCGACGTTGATCGACACGAACCAGGGCGTAAAGCGCCGGACGCTGATGGGCATCATGTCTTCAAGGGTCGCCAGCGCGGCATTGGTGTCGTCCAGCGGGAAATGGCCCGACACCGGCAAGCCGCCGGCCGCCATGGACAGGCGCAGGGTGCCGGTGCGATAGGGCCGCAGCGCGGCGATCACCTCGGCCAGCGGGCGGCCGCGGGCATCGACCCAGCCGGATTCCCAGGCCGCCTCGGCCATGAGCTCGGCGCGCGGGGTGTCCATGCGGGATGCGTCAAAACGGGCACCGGTGCCGGCGCGTACGGAACCGTGGGCGCCCGACATGGTTTCCACTTCGACTTCATGTTCGTGCACCACGACGACGGTGCGTTGCGCCTGCTGGCGCACCATGTAACGGGTGCCCAGGGCGCGCACGGTGCCTTCGGCGGTCTGCACCAGGAAGGGGCGGCGCGCATCGGGCGCAACGGAGACGGTCACGGCGCCATCCAGCAGGCGGACCTGGCGGTAGGCGGGCGTGAAGTCCAGATTGACGCGGCTGCGCGCGTCCAGCAGCAATTGGCTGCCGTCCGACAGCACATACCGGCGCCGTTCGCCCGTAGCCGTGGCGGCATCGGCCGCGACGTTGCTCAGGGGATAATAGGCATTGCCGACATAGGCGGCGCAAGCGCCTGTACTGGCGAGCGCCAGCGCGCCGGTCAGAAAGCGGCGACGGGCCGGCATGATGGCCGGCGGCGGAGGGATCAGCGGCTGCGCGGGCGAACCGGCGGCGTACCCGGCAGGGTAAGCATCGCCAAGCCGGCCGAATGTCGATCCTGAGAGCGAGCCTGTCAACTGTTGCCAGGCGTTCTCATGGACAGGGTCAGCCGCACGCCACGCCAGGAAGTCGTTGTAGTCCTGCGCGGTCGCTTTGCCGGACCGCAGCAGCAGCAACCAATTGATCACCTGGTCCGCCATGGGTTGTCCTTGGGCGTACTTCACTTCATCTTCCCGCCTGCGGTGCTGGCGGGGATCCTTTCGATGGCAATTTGTAAATAATAAAGGTTTTTTACCAAAGATTACGGCCCGCTTGTCAATTCTTGACGAATCTAAGGCAAAAAAGCCGGCTGAAGCCGGCTTTTTGATGGGGAAGGAGCCCTAAGGGCCGAAATTACCGGCTTGGACGTCGTCCAAAATCCCTAGGACGGAAGCCAAAGAGTAACAACATCCCGAAGTAGACCAGGCCACTGGCGGCCAATACGCCGCCCAACCAGGCCGCGCGCAGTCCGGAATGGGCTTGCAGGCCGATCCAGTCGATGCGCCCGTCGGCATACCAAAGCAGGGCCGACAGCGCGACCAGCGCGGGGATGAGGCGCAGCGCGAATACCGCCCAGCCAGGACCCGGCTGATACACGCCGCGGCGGCGCAGGCCGATCAGCAGCGCCAGCGCATTCAGGCAGGCGCCCAATCCGATGGCCAGGGCCAGGCCGGCGTGGGCCATCAGCGGCACCAGCGCCACGTTCATCAGCTGCGTCAGGATGAGCACGCCGATGGCGATCTTTACCGGCGTGCGGATGTCCTGCTTGGCATAGAAGCCCGGCGCCAGGATCTTCACCGACAGCAGGCCGATCAGGCCCACCGAATAGGAAATGACGGCCAGGCGGGTCTGCAGCACGTCCTGGGCGGCGAAGGCGCCATAGTGGAACAGGGTGGCGACCAGGCCGTCCGACAGCAGCGCCATGCCCACCGCGGCAGGCAGGCCCAGCAGCAGCACCAGGCGCAGGCCCCAGTCCAGCAGGGCGCTGTAGCCGCCGTGGTCGTCGCGCGCGTGGGCGGCCGACAGGCTGGGCAGCAGCACCGTGCCCAGGGCGACGCCCAGCAGCGCGGTCGGGAATTCCATCAGGCGGTCGGCAAACGACAGCCACGTCACGCTGCCCGGGGTCAGCCAGGTGGCGATGTTGGTGTTGATCAGCAGGGAGATCTGCGCCACCGAGACGCCCAGCGTGGCGGGGGCCATCTGCTTGAGGATGCGCTGCACGGTGGGGTCGGCCCACGCTTCGCGGAAACGCAGCGAGAAGCGCGGCGTCAGGCCCAACCGCGACAGGGCGATCCACTGCACCGCCAGCTGCGCCACCCCGCCGATCATGACGCCGATGGCCAGGGCGTAGACCGGGATGTCCATGCGGGGCGCGAGCCAGATGCAGGCGGCGATCATGGAAAGGTTCAGCAGCACCGGCGTGAACGCGGGAACGGCGAAACGGCGCCAGGTGTTCAAGACGCCCGAGGCGAAGGCGATGAGCGACATGCAGAAGATGTAGGGGAACATCATCCGCGTCATCCAGACGGCGGCGCCGAATTCGGTATCGCGGGCCGCGCCGCGCAAGCCGCTGGCCATGGCGGACACCACCCAGGGGGCGGCCGCGATGCCGATCAGCGTGATCAGCATCAGCGTGGCCGTCAACAGCAGGGCCACGCGGTCCAGCAGGGTGCGGACCTCTTCTTCGGACCGGTTGTTGCGCGCGCTGCCCAGGATGGGCACGAAGGCCTGGGCGAACGCGCCCTCGGCGAACAGGCGCCGCAACAGATTGGGGATGCGGAAGGCGACCCAGAAGGCGTCGGTGATGGGGCCGGCGCCAAAGGCGCGGGCGACCAGGATGTCGCGGATCAGGCCGGAAATGCGGGACAGCAGCGTGAAGCTGCTGACGGTGGCCGCCGAACGGAACAGGCTCATGGATGGA
>NZ_DBHKZA010000005.1:0-60665 GCF_057314935.1 Achromobacter sp. | reverse complement strand
CGGATGGTCTCGCCGTTCAGCATATCGTTCGTGACAATGCTGTAGACCAGCTTGGCATAGTCTTCCGGGCGGCCCAGGCGGGCGGGGAAGGGGATGCTGGCGGCCAGCGAATCCTGCACTTCCTGGGGCATGCCGAAAATCATCGGCGTGCCGAAGATGCCCGGGGCGATGGTCATGCAGCGGATGCCCGTCTTGGCCAGATCGCGGGCGATCGGCAGGGTCATGCCGGCGACGCCGGCCTTCGATGCGGCATAGGCCGCCTGGCCGATCTGGCCGTCGAACGCGGCGACCGAGGCCGTGTTGATCATCACGCCGCGTTCGCCGGTGGGCTCGGGCGTGTTGGCGCTCATGGCTTCGGCGGCCAGGCGCATCATGTTGAAGCTGCCGATCAGGTTGATCGACACGACCTTCTGGAACAGGTCCAGCGGATGCGCGCCGTTCTTGCCCACGATCTTGGCGGCAGGGGCGACGCCCGCGCAGTTGACCAGGCCGAAGAGGGCGCCCAGTTCGAGCGCCGCGGCGACGGCGCTCTTGCCGTCGGCTTCCTGCGTCACGTCGCAATGCACGTAACGCTGGCCGAGTTCCTTTGCCAGCGCCTGGCCGGGCTCGTCCTGCACGTCGGCGATGACGACCTTGGCGCCGTTTTCCACCAGCATGCGCACGGTGCCTGCACCCAGGCCGGACGCGCCGCCCGTAACGATGAATACCTTGTTCGCGATTTCCATGTCTCTACCACCAGATCAGTTCAAGGGGATGAATGCGGCGCGGCGGGCGCCGAATGTGACAAGGCCTTCGGGCCGGGGCCGGAACGCGTTGCGTCCGGCCGGCGCCGAAGGCCTGTGGGCCATCAACGCGCCAATCAGCTCTTGACGGCCTCGAAGAGGCGCGACTTGATTTCGTCGACGGCGCCCACGCCCGAGATCTTGCGGTACTTCGGGGCTTCGGCGGCGTTCTGCTGCGCCCAGGTCGAGTAGTAGTCGACGAGGGGGCGCGTTTGTTCGCGGTACACGGACAGGCGGTGGCGAACGGTCTCCTCGCGATCGTCGTCGCGCTGGATCAGTTCTTCGCCGGTGATGTCGTCACGGCCTTCCACTTTGGGCGGGTTGAAGCGCACGTGGTAGCTGCGGCCGCTGGGCTGGTGCACGCGGCGCCCGCTCATGCGTTCGATGATGTCCTCTTCGGGGACTTCGATTTCCACCACGTAGTCCAGCTTGACGCCGGCGCTTTTCAGCGCGTCGGCTTGCGGGATGGTGCGGGGGAAGCCGTCGAACAGGTAGCCGTTGGCGCAGTCGGGCTGGGTCAGGCGGTCCTGGACCAGGCCGATGATGATCTCGTCGGAAACCAGACCGCCGGCATCCATGACCTTTTTGGCTTCAATACCCAGCGGCGTGCCAGCCTTCACCGCGGCTCGCAGCATGTCGCCGGTGGAGATCTGAGGGATGCCGAAGTGCTGGGTGAGAAACGCGGCCTGGGTGCCTTTGCCGGCGCCGGGAGGTCCGAGCAAGATAAGACGCATGAGTGCTCCTGATGGGGTTTATTTTTTGTGATCCGGGGGATTATGCCGCAACGCAGCAGCCAATGCGGAGCCGCGCCATGGGAAATAACCCTTATATCTGTTTGCTGTAGATCAACCGGACGCGCTCCAGATCCGCCGGGGTATCTACCCCGGCTGCGGGAGGGCTGGAAGCCCGGTGGACGACGATATGGTGGCCATGTTCCATGGCGCGCAGCTGTTCCAGCGACTCGAATCGTTCCAGCACGCCTTGCGGCAGGGTCGGGAAACGGCGCAGGAAGGACACGCGGTAGGCGTACAGCCCGATGTGGTGCCAGGCGGGCAACCCATCAGCCAGCACGCGTTCGCCTGCGGCCAGCGCGTCGCGGGCCCACGGGATGGGGGCGCGTGAAAAATACAGCGCGCGGCCGTCTACGGCGCAAACCAGCTTGACCACGTTCGGGTTGAACAGCGCTTCGGCGTCGGCCAGCGGGCAGGCGCAAGTGGCGATGTCGGCCTCGGGATGGGCCTGGAGCTTGGCCGCGACGGCGTCGATGAGTTCGGGTTCGATCAGCGGTTCGTCGCCCTGGACGTTCACCACGATCGCTTCGTCGGGCAGCCCCAGCTGATCCACGGCTTCGGCCAGGCGGTCGGTGCCGGTGGGGTGGTCGCCGCGCGTCATCAGCGCGGTCAGGCCATGGGCGTCGGCGGCAGCCTGGACGCGGAGGTCATCCGTCGCGATATACAGCCGTGACGCGCCCGACAGGGCGGCGCGTTCGGCCGTGCGCACGACCATCGGCTTGCCGGCGATGTCGGCAAGCGGTTTATCGGGCAGGCGGGTCGAGGCGGTCCGCGCCGGGATCAGGGCGATGAAGCTCACGATGGGGGCGGTCAGTTGGCGGCGGGCGTTTCGTCCAGCGCGCGGGCTTCCGACTCCAGCATGACGGGGATGCCGTCACGCAGCGGGAAGGCCAGGCGGTCGGCGCGGCAAACCAGTTCGGCTTGCTGTCGGTCGTGTTCGAGGCGGCCCTTGCACAAGGGGCAGACGAGGATGTCGAGAAGTCGGGATTCCATGACCGCGATTCTAAAACAGTTTTGGGGGTGGGCAGAGGGGAGCTTTCGCCGGGGCGCACCCCGTTCGCAGACCAACGGAACGCCTGATTCCATTCATTCGTTGATTAACGTCGTGCATTGCCTCGAATTCGGGGACGGTTCGTCGCTCTCCTCCGCCCCGTTTCTCGGCAAGAAATAGCAGCGCATTGGGTGCAAATAGCCTCAGGATCGGATTGATGCTGATCATTCCGGTCGGGTCCGTCACCAGCGGGATCACCGACATGGTGCGACGCAGCAACCGCAAGGGGGCCTTGCGCGAACTGAAGCAGGAAGGCAGGCGCCGCGGGCCATGGCAAGCGAAGAACGCGCGCTGATGCGGCCCTTCCTCCTTGAACCGCCTCTGCACGGGAGCGCGTCCTGCAGGAATACGCGCGGCAGCGCAGCGCTGCCAAGCCCGCGTTTTTCTAGGCGCGGGCAGGCTGGCGCAGCGCCTGCGCCAGCCAATCGAACAGTTGCGGGTCCGAGAACGCGGCCTGCACCGGAACTTCCCACAAGCGCGCGTCGTGCAGGGCGGCGCACTTGATCGCGTCCTTGGACGTGACGAGGATTGTTTCTGCCGCGATCGCCTGGAAGGGCGATTGGGCATAGTCGTGGTGGTCGGGCAGGGGCAGCGTCGCGTCCAGCAGGATGCCGGCGGCGCGCAGCGTCGTGAAAAACCGTTCAGGGTTGCCGATGCCGGCCGCGGCCGCGACCTGCGGTTGCCCCGCATAGGCGGACAACGGCCGCGTGGCGCCGCCTTCGATCTGGCGCGTGTCGCCCGGCTCCAGCCACATCCGCACCTGGCGCGGACGGGCGTTGCCCGTCGTCGCCGGTCGGCCGTCGGTGGTGCCGATATTGGTGACCACCACGTCCACTTCCTGCAGGCGGCTGGCGGGTTCACGCAAGGGGCCGGCGGGCAGCAGGCGGCCGTTGCCGATGCCACGTTCGTCTTGCACGACGATTTCGATGTCGCGGGCCAGCGCCAGGTGCTGCAGGCCGTCGTCGGAGACGATCACATCCACCTCGGGATGCGCTTGCAGCAAGGCCTGAGCCGCCAGGGCGCGTTTGGGATGCACCGCAACGGGGGCGCCAGTGGCTCGTGCGATCAGGGCGGGTTCGTCGCCGAATCGGGCGGCGGCAAGCGCACCGGTCCCGACGCGGGCGTCCGTGCCGATCTTGACGCCATAGCCCCGGCTGACCACGCCGGGCGTGTAGCCGCGGGCGCGCAGGCCTTCGACAGTAGCGATCACCATCGGCGTCTTGCCTGTGCCGCCCACATAGACGTTGCCGACCACCACTACCGGCACCGGGGCGCGGTAGGCGGCGCGGGTGCCGTCCAGGTATTGCCTGCGCTTGCGTGCCACCGCCCAGGCGGTCAGCGCGGAAAGGGGCCGCAACAGGCTCGAGAGCCAGCCGCCGTGCTGCCACTGGCGAGCCAGCAGCGATGCAGAGGAACGCGGGGTGGTCACCGGGAGGTCTGGGCGGCGAAGTTGACGCGGCCGATGCCGGCAAGCCGGGCGGCTTCCATGACGTTGATCACGGACTGGTGGGTGGCCTGGGCGTCGGCGTTGATGACGACCAGCGGCTCGGGCTTGCCGGCCGCGGCCTGGCGCAGCGCGTCGGCGATTTCGGGCGGCGTGGAGACGTCGATCAGCGTGCCGTTCAGGGCGTAGCGCCCGTCCTGGCTGACGGCGACTTCCAGTGCGGGCGGCGTGTCCTGTTCCGACGATGCCTGGGGCAGCGTCACCTTCAACTGCGTGAAACGCGCGAACGAGGTGGTTGCTGCCAGGAAGATCAGGATGACCAACAGGACGTCGATGAGCGGAATCAGGTTGATGTCCAGTTCATCGCGGTCGCCCCGGGAGCCGCGGAAATTCATGAACGTGCCTCGCGGGGGGCGGGCAGGGAGGACACGGCGCGGACCAGACGCGACGCGGATTGTTCCATGGCGCTGAGGTAGCCGTCGACGCGGCTGCGCAGGTAGCGGTGCGCGATCATGGCGGGTATGGCGATCAGGATGCCGAAACCGGTGTTGTACAGCGCCATCGAGATGCCGCGCGCCAGTTGGGCGGGATCGCCGCCGCCGGGCGTGTAAGAGCCGAAGATCTCGATCATGCCGACGACCGTGCCGAACAGGCCCATCAGCGGCGCGACGACGGCGATGGTGCCGATGGCGGGGATGTAGCGGCTGAGGTCGTGCGCGACGGCGCGGCCCGTGTCTTCGACCACGTTGCGCAGTTCTTCGCGGGGCAGATGACGGTGGCGCATCACTTCGGCCAACACGCGGCCAAGCGGCGAGTTGCGTTCCAGCCGGTTGATCGATTCGGGGGTGTCCTGGCGGTTGCGCAGCATGTCGGCCACCTGCTCGTTCAGGCCACGGGGCAGGATCAGGCTGCGGCGCAGGGAGAGGAAGCGCTCGAAGATCAGCGCCAGACCCAGCACGGATGTCGCCAGCAGGGGCCATATGGGCCAGCCGGCCTCGCGCAAAATGGAAAGCAAAGCGTTCAACTCCCGGGAAGCCTGGGCGCGCAGGGTGGCGTGCATCGGCATCTGATCAAGCCGAAACTGTAACGGTGCGGCGGGCTTGTGGCAAGGCGGGTTGACCCCGGAATTATCCACAGAAGTTGTGGATAATTCTGTGTAAAACTCTGCCGGAACGCTTGTGGGTACAGGGCTGGCGCTTGTTTGCTTCAAATGAGCGCAACGGTGTTTGCGTAAAAATCCCATATAAATCAATGAATTGCACGGAAAATGCTGGCTTTCTGGCCTGTTGCTGCAAAAAACTGTGGACGCGGTATCATTGCGGCCCGCTACGTATGCCCTGTGGACAGGTACGCATCGGAAAGCCCCATGACAATTGAATTTGCAGTCACAAACAACGCATTCGCGCGGGATATCCTGACGGTTGCCCAGCTGAACCAAGCAGTGGGGCAGTTGTTGGAGCGCAGCATCCCGGCAATATGGGTGCGCGGAGAGATTTCCAACTTCACGGCGGCGGCTTCCGGGCATTGGTACTTCACGCTCAAGGACAGCCGGGCCTCCGTGCGCGCCGTCATGTTCCGCAGCCGCGCCAGCGCCGTGGGTTTCGTGCCCCGGGCCGGCGATCAGGTCGAGATCCGGGCCAGGGTTTCCCTGTACGAGCCCCGCGGCGACTATCAACTCCAGGCCGACGCGATGCGCCGGGCGGGGCTGGGCAACCTGTATGAAGCATTTTTGCGGCTGAAAGAGCAATTGGCCTCTGAAGGCCTGTTCGATCCGGCCCGCAAGCGGGACCCCTTCCGTCTGCCGCGCGCCATCGGCGTTGTCACGTCGCTACACGCGGCCGCGCTGCGCGACGTGCTGTCGGCCCTGGCCCGGCGCGCGCCGCAGGTGCCGGTCATCATCTATCCGGCCCCGGTTCAGGGCGCGGACGCCGCCGGCCGGCTGGCGGCCCAGGTCCGGATCGCCAATGAACGCGCCGAAGTCGATACGCTGCTGCTGGTTCGCGGCGGAGGCAGCATCGAAGATCTCTGGAGCTTCAACGACGAAGACCTGGCGCGCCAGGTGGCGGCCAGCGAGATTCCCGTAATCAGCGGCGTCGGGCACGAGACCGACTTCACCATCGTGGACTTCGTGGCCGACGTGCGCGCGCCGACGCCGACTGCGGCCGCCGAACTGGCCTGCGTGCCGCGTTCCGAATTGCTGGGCCGCGTCATGCAGACTGCCCAGGCGATGGCGCGCGGCCAGCAACGCCGCCTGGAGCGCGCCGCCCAGCGCCTGGACCGCGCGGCGGCGCAACTGGTGTCGCCGGCGCAACGCCTGGAACATCAGCGGGAACGACTGAACAGCCTGCGCTTCCGCCTGGCCTCGGCGTGGTCCGGGCCGCAAGGCCGGCGTACCGCGCGCGTCAATCTGCTGGCCCAGCGGTTGACGCATCGGGTGCCGGACACGGGCCGCGCCGCCGACCGCCTGGCGGGCGCCGTGCGCCAACTGGGCCAGGCCCATGCCCGCCTGCTGGTCCAGAACCGCAACCGGGTGGCGGCGGCCACCGCGCAGTTGCGCGCGCTGGATCCCGGCAACACGCTGGCGCGCGGATACGCGATTGCGCGCGACGGCGAAGGCCGCATCGTGCGCGACGCGGCAACCTTGTCCGCCGGGCAGGCGTTGGATTTGAGTTTTGCGCAAGGCGGCGCCGAGGTCCAGGTGCAACAGACCCGCAAGACACGCGACGCCAGCTGATACGATTCGGCGCTGTCGAGCGCAGCGCTCGCGACGCGAACAAGGGCAGGGCGATGTTGCATAACAATGGCTTGGGTTGGATGGCCAGCGTGCTGGCCGGAGCGGCGATATCGCTGGGACAGGCGGCCATGGCGCAAGCGAGCCCCGCCGCGCCGCAAGCGCAGCAACGCGCCTGCGATTGCGATTCGCCCTACCGCGAATACAAGCCGGCCGATACGCCGCAGACCAAAGCCCTGTTCGACGCCGTCAGCCGCAGCGACGAGGCCGCTTTCGCGGCCGCGTTGCGGCAGGTTGACCACCCTGGCAATTACGCAGCCGATGGCGTGCCCTTGCTGCATGCGCTGCTGACGCCGCCGCGCGCGCTGCGGGCCAAAGACGTCTACTGGAGCATGACGCCCGAGGATGCGACCCGGATCCGCGAGGCCTATCGGACCGTGCTGCCGGCCCGCACCCGCATGTTGGCCGCGCTGCTGGCCACCGCGCCCGCACTGGATGACGTGACCTACCAATCGCGCCGGCCGCCCCTGCATCTGGCAATCTTGTACGGCACGCCGGACATCATGGACATGCTGCTGGCGGCGGGCGCCAAACCGGATCAGCGCGGCGATGAAAACCGCAAGCCTCTGGAGTTCCTGCTGAACCGCGATTTCGAATTCGCGGTGCGCATGACCTATCTGCCGCGCCTGGTCGACCGACAGGACATGACGCGCATGGTGCTGGCGTTGTTCAAGGCTGGGGCGAGCCGGCCGTTCACGGATTTCGACGAACCGGTCGATGCGTCCGTGCGCCGCCTGTTTACCGACGAACAAGGCCGGCTGCGGCCTGCCGCGGATTTCATGGCTTGGGAACCGATGGTCGAAATGACCGAAGGCGCCGAGCCCTTGCGCGCGCTGGCCGCCACGGGCAGCAAGCCGGCGGTTGAAGACGGTTTGACGGTGTTGGCGCTGGCCGCCTACCTGGGCAACGCGGACGCCGTGCCGGTGCTGATGGAATTGGGGCCTCGTACGATGCCGGCCACCGGCTATGGGGAAAGCGGGGAACGCGATGTGTGGCTGGACGCCGCGCAGGCTGCCGTCGAAAGCGGGCATCCCGCCATCGCTGCGCAGTTGTTGCGGGCCGGTATGCCCTTTTCGCAGCGCGGTCCGCAGACTGGCGGCGGCAACCTGATATTCGCGAAAGTCGAAGCTGGCGCGCGGCCCATCATGAATCTTGCGGCCGCCAAGGGCGATATCGATACGCTGCAACGACTGCTTGCGCTGGGTGCGCCGGTCGAAGGCGATGCGGCCGAGCCCTACGGCGACACGCCTTTGGCCGACGCGGTGCGGGCGCGCCAAGTGCAGGCCGTCACGCGCCTGTTGGCAGCCGGCGCCAATCCGGGTGTGGTGCGCGATGGTTATGACCGGCAATCCGCGCTCGAGGCCGCGGTGCAGGCGGGCGATGCGGCGATCCTGCGCGAGCTGCTCGCCGCCATGCCGGCCGACACCTTGCGTGCGGCACTGCGCGATCCCCAGCGTTCGCCGATCGCGCGGCTGTTGCGCGACCCCGGCCCGCAAGGCGCCGCGATGCTGCGGTTGTTCATCGATGCGGGCTTTGACGTGAAGACGTTGGGGGCTGGCGCGATCCGGCAGGCACTGGAAAACCGCGACTCGGCGCTCGCGTTGATGCTGATCGATGCCGGCGTGCCCGTGAACCCGCCGTCGCCGCTTCCCGTCGATCCATCTACCCGCGACGGCGATCGTGTGGACGATCGCGCCGCCACGCCGCCCCTGTTGATTGCGGCGACGACTGGCCAGGCTGCGGTCGTCGACGCCTTGCTCGCCAAGGGGGCGGACCCGGCCGCCGTGTTGCCCAATGGCGAAAGCGCGTTGTACTGGTTGATCGGCCGGCAAGACACGGCGATGCTGGATCGCCTGTTGCGCGCGGGGGCGAAGCTGGACGATCCGCGACTGCCGCAAGCGCCCGCGCCCTACGCGTTGCTGAATGCGGCCGTGGCCTCGGGCGACATGGCGCTGGTGCGGCGCGTCAGCCAAGGCAACGGCCAAGCGCTGGCGCATGCGTGCTTGCCGGAGGGTGGTGAATTCAACCTGATCGACAAGCCGGGGTATTTCGCGCAACTGCAGGCCGCAGGCTTTACCGGCCAGGAAGAGCGCTGCGCGCAAGATGCCGGGCCGTTGCCGCAACGGGTGCTGTCGTTGCTGCTGCAAAGCCGGCATTGGGTCGTGGCGCGACGGGAGACGGCGGTTCAGGTCCTGACGCAACTGCGGGCCTCGGGCGCCGATCTGGATGCGCCGTCTGGCACCGGCGACACGGCGCTGAACCTGGCGATGGCGCGCGGCCGCGCGGATCTGGCCGATGCGCTGATGGCCGCCGGCGCAAGCCCCGATGCGCCCGACGCTGCCGGCCGTAGCCCGGCCTGGGTCGCGCTGGAAACGGGTCAACCCGCCATGCTGTCCTTGCTGGCGCGTTATCGCGCGCGTTTCGATACGGCCTTGGCGCCTGCGGGCCAATCGTTCCAGAGCACGCTGATGTGCCAGTCCTCGCCGGAATTCAAGCGCGTCCTGCAAGCGGCAGGCGTTGCGCTGGCCACGACGTGCGCATCGCCGGCGAAGTCCAAACGGTCTGCCGCCAAGGCAGGCAGCAAATCCGCGGATGCGTCAGGACTGCCGGGGCATTACTATCTGCGCGGCTTGCGCGAAGTCGGCAGCGAACTCCTGTTGTCCGCGGATGGCAGCTTCGATTACCTGTTGAGCTACGGCGCGGTTGATGTCATGGCGCATGGCGCATGGCGAAGCGACGGCAAACAGGTGTTCCTGGACACGCCGCCCATCCAGCCGTATTCGGCCATTGCCGGCGTGCGCGCCGATACGCGGGCGGCCGAGGCCGGCCAGTTGACGGTGCGCGTGTACTTCCATGACCGCCCCGTGAAATTGGGCGTGGCGATGTCGTCGACGGACGGGGACTATGGCGGCGAACCCAGGCAATCGGAAGGCGCGGACGGCGTCAGTGCGCCGATCGCGCCGGGCGCCTTGAAGGCTTTGGCCGTGTTCGTGCCGCTGCCTTCGGGAGCGCGCTGGCATGAGGTTGACGTCAGCAAGATCGATGCCGGTGCGCGCGCGATCCGCGTGGATGTCGCGGCGCCTGAGGCCGCTGCCGGCACGCCGCTGCACAAGACGCTGACGCGGCATAAAGACGGCGCGCTGGTCGAGTCGAGCGAAGGCCGCGAACTGCGATACGAGAAAGAGTAGCGTTTACAAAAACGGTCGCGGAAAAGTCATAAGCACATGTGTCCGTTAACCCCGCGCAAGCACGGGTTTAACAAGGTATCCTCATTAGTTGCCGATACAATTGAACGGCTTGATCGTGCACTCAACAGAAGGAACCAACACATGGCACATACTCTTCCCCCCCTGCCTTACGAACTGGACGCGCTGGCTCCGCACATCTCCAAGGAAACGCTGGAGTTCCACTACGGTAAGCATCACCAGACGTACGTCACGAACCTGAACAACCTGATCCCGGGTACGGAATTCGAAACGCTGTCGCTGGAAGACATCGTGAAGAAATCCTCGGGTGGCATTTTCAACAACGCCGCTCAGATCTGGAACCACACGTTCTACTGGAACAGCCTGGCCCCCAAGGCCGGCGGCGCACCCTCGGGCAAGCTGGCTGACGCCATCAACGCCAAGTGGGGCAGCTTCGACGCTTTCAAGGAAGCGTTCAACAAGTCGGCAGCCGGCAACTTCGGTTCGGGCTGGACCTGGCTGGTCAAGAAAGCTGACGGTTCGGTCGACATCGTCAACACCAGCAACGCAGCCACCCCGCTGACCACGGCCGACAAGCCGCTGCTCACCTGTGATGTCTGGGAACACGCGTACTACATCGACTACCGCAACGCGCGTCCCAAGTACCTGGAAAACTTCTGGGCGCTGGTGAACTGGGAGTTCGCCGCCAAGAACTTTGCCTGATAGGCAAGGTCGCCAGATTCCGCGGCGCCTGCGCCGCGGCGCGTGAAGAAACCCCTCGCATCGCCGAGGGGTTTTTCTTTTTCGTTCAGAAAAAATTCAGCTTTCGAAACCCTGTCGATTGTCGAATTCATTGTGGGGAAATGACGAGAAAACATCCTTTTCTTTAGGGTTATCCCTAGAAACCCGTGCCGCTATTGTTGCCACCAGTCTGCGGCTGAACCACGGCGCCGAAGACCGCGGCTTGCCCGCCATAAACCGGGGTATCTACAGGGAAGGGAAGCATGTTGCGGTTATTTTCGGGCTTGCGCATTGGGGCGCGCCTGTCGGGCGCGTTTTTGCTTGTCGCCGTGATCGGCGGCGCAATCGGGGCATTTGGCGTGTGGGGACTGTCACGCATCAATGAATTGAATGACCGGCTTTACGACACCGAGCTGCGCGGCATCTCGGACATGAAGGAAGCCAATATCAACCTGATTTACGCGGGACGCGCCCGCAATGGCTATCTGGCGGCCTCCAGCGACCAGGACCGCCAGGCGTTGAAGAAGCAGTTCGACGACGCCGTCAAGAACATGGACGCGCTGCGCGAGAAGGCCGCCGTCAATTTCCATGCGGAAGAGGGCAAGCGCCTGCTGGCCCAGTTCGCGGAAACCGAGCAGGTCTGGAAGCGCGAGTCGGCGGCGTTCTTCGCCGCCGCCCAGTCGCAGTCGCTGACCCAGACGGATCCGCGCGTGGCCGAAATCGAGAAGCGGGTGATCGTGTCGTCGCAGAAGCTGGATGACCTGATGACCGATCTGGCGGTGAGTAAGGAGAAGGTCGCCGCGCAATCCGTGCAGGAAGGCACGGACCTGTACGACACGGTGCGCGCGGTCATGATCGCGTTGGCCGTGGCCGGCGTGGCCGTCGGCATGCTGTTGGGCTGGCTGGTCACGCGGGGCATCGTGCGTCCGTTGGAGCAAGCCGTCAAGGCGGCGCGCCAAGTGGCCGCCGGCGATCTGACGACCGACATCCAGGTGGCGACCCGCGACGAAACGGGCGACCTGATGGGGGCGCTCAAGGCCATGAACGAAAGCCTGGCGCGCATCGTCGCCGACGTGCGCGACGGCTGCGAAAGCATCGCGTCGGCCTCCTCGCAGATCGCGCAAGGCAACTCCGACCTGTCGCAGCGCACGGAAGAGCAGGCCTCGTCGCTGGAAGAGACCGCCGCGTCGATGGAAGAGCTGACCAGCACGGTGCAGCAGAACGCCAACAACGCCAGTGAAGCGGACCGCCTGGTGAGCCAGGCTTCCAATGTGGCGGTGCGCGGGGGAGAAGTGGTCGAAGGGGTGGTGCAGACCATGAGCGCCATTTCCGACAGCTCGCGCCGTATCGCCGACATCACGGGCGTGATCGACGGCATTGCGTTCCAGACCAACATCCTGGCGCTCAATGCCGCCGTGGAAGCGGCGCGCGCCGGCGAGCAGGGGCGCGGCTTTGCCGTGGTGGCAGGCGAAGTGCGCACGCTGGCCCAGCGTTCGGCCGTGGCGGCCAAGGAGATCAAGGCCTTGATCGACGAATCCGTCACGCGCGTCGAAGGCGGCACGCGTCAGGTGGACGAAGCTGGCCGCACCATGCGTGAAGTGGTGGACAGCGTGCGCCAGGTCGCCGTCCTGGTGCGCGAGATCGCCAGCGCGTCGGAAGAGCAGTCCTCTGGCATCGGTCAGGTGAACCAGGCCGTGGCGCAGATGGACACCGTGACGCAGCAGAACGCGGCGCTGGTGGAAGAGGCCGCGGCGGCTGCCGCCAGCATGCAGGAGCAGGCCTCCCGCCTGGCGCAGGAAGTGCGCCGCTTCAAGGTGGATGCCGGCAGCAGTTCGGCCCGCCAGGCGCAAGCGCGGCTGGTGCAGGCCGTGCCGGCCGCGGCGAAGACGCCCGCGGCATCCGTGGCGCGCGCGGGCCAGGCCCGTCCGGCGCTGGCACGCGCGTCCGACGACGACTGGTCGACGTTCTAAGCGGCGTCCACGCCCGGCAGCGCTGGTGTGGCTGCCGGGCGCGGGGTTGGCTTGTCGGCTGCGGGTCAGGTGGGAATGGTATGGTTAGCCACCTTTCGCCGCCTGCCAGCAGCCCATGAGCCTGACTGACTCGTTTCGCCGGATGTCCGCCGGCACCCGCCGCCTGATGCGCCGCAAAGTGCGTCAGATCAATCGTTTGTCGCGCAAGAGCCTGCAGATGCTCTTGTTGCTGGGCGGCGCGGGTCTGGTGGCCCTGATGTCGCTGGCCTTTGCCTATCTGGCCGACAAGGCGCTGGACTGGAACCGCGAATGGGTCGGCCATAACGGCTGGCTCGCCTTGCTGGTGTTGCCGTTCAGCCTGGCCGGCTTGCGCTGGCTGACCCTGCGCTTCGCGCCCAACGCCTCGGGCAGCGGCATTCCCCAAGTGATCGGCGCGCTATCCCTGCCGCCCGGCCCCAGCCAGAGCAGCCTGGTCTCGCTGGCGCAAACCCTTTGGAAGATCCCGCTGGCCTTCTTCGGCATGCTGGCTGGCGCATCGATCGGCCGCGAAGGTCCGTCGGTGCAGGTCGGCGCCGCGCTCATGCTGGCCTGGGGCGACTTCTGGAAGCGGCGCGGCGTGCAGTTGCGCGGCTTCCACTCCAACGAACTGATCGCCGCCGGCGCCGCGGGCGGGCTTGCCGCTGCTTTCAACGCGCCGCTTGCCGGCGTCATCTTCGCCATTGAAGAACTGGGCCGGGGCACCGTGCTGCGCTGGCAGCGCCTGGTGCTGATCGGGGTGCTGGCTGCGGGCTTCCTGGTGGTGGCGGTGCAAGGCAACAACCCGTACTTCGGTGTGTTCGGCGGCGCGCCGCTGGCGCACGGCATGGTGATGTGGATCATCGTCTGCGGCACGATCAACGGCGCGCTGGGCGGAATCTTCGCGCGCTTGCTGGGCAAGGGCGCGTCAGGTTCCGCGCCGGCAGCGTGGCGCGCATGGATCCGCAGGCATCCGATCTGGACGGCGTTCATCATGGGGCTGATCCTGGCCGTGATCGGCCTGTGCACCGCCGGCTCGGTCTACGGCACGGGCTACGGCGTGGCGGCGGACCTGTTGTCCGGCCATGACACGGCGCCCGCCGGCTTCGGCCTGGCCAAGCTGGCGGCCACCGTGGCCTCGTACTGGGCGGGCATTCCCGGCGGCATCTTCACGCCGGCGCTGACGACCGGCGCCGGAATCGGCCAGCACATCTGGCAACTGGCGGGCGACGGGGTGGACCAGCGCGTGCTGGTGCTGGTGTCGATGGCCGCCTTCCTGGCTGCCGCCACGCAGGCGCCGTTGACGGCAAGTGTGGTGGTCATGGAAATGACCGGCAGCCAGCCCATGTTGTTCTGGCTGCTGGTGGGGTCGCTGCTGGCCTCCGGCGTATCAAGGCAGTTCTGCCCGCAACCGTTCTATCATTTGGCGGCGGGGCGCTTTCGCCGGCAGGCGATCCTGGACGCCGGACGTGCGGCGAAAACCGAAGCGGAAGCCGGCCCCACAGGCGCCAAATCCGCCGCCCCGTGACCGCCGTGCACGCAAACCGTGCATGGGCGGCGCACGATCAGGGTGAACACCTACTGGACATTGTCCGTGTGGCGGACACGACCGCCTTGCACCAACTTGGCGCGAAAAGCGCTGCGTTAACATCGGGCGATCCCGTTTTTCCCACTTCACTCCGAGCTTCTCATGACCGTGAATGCCTTTATTTGTGATGCGATCCGCACCCCCTTCGGCCGCTACGGCGGTGCGCTGGCGCCCGTGCGCCCTGACGATCTGGCTGCCGTCGCCATCAAGGCGCTGGTGGCGCGCAACCCCGGCGTGCGCTGGGAAGAGCTGGATGACGCGATCATGGGTTGCGCAAACCAGGCCGGCGAAGACAACCGCAACGTCGCCCGCATGGCGACCCTGCTTGCCGGTCTGCCGATCGAAGTGCCCGGCGCCACCGTCAACCGCCTGTGCGGTTCGGGCCTGGACGCCATCGGCACCGCCGCCCGCGCCATCCGCGCAGGCGAAGCCGGCCTGATGCTGGCTGGCGGCGTCGAAAGCATGAGCCGCGCCCCGTTCGTGATGGGCAAGGCCGACAGCGCGTTCTCGCGCAATGCCGCCATCTTTGACACGACCATCGGCTGGCGCTTCATCAACAAGCTGATGAAGGCCCAATACGGCGTGGATTCGATGCCCGAGACCGCCGAGAACGTCGCCGACGATTTCAAGATCAGCCGCGAAGACCAGGACTTGTTCGCGCTGGCCAGCCAGCAGAAGACGGCCCGCGCGCAAAAGGAAGGCGTATTCGACGCCGAGATCGTGCCGGTGTCGATCGCCCAGAAAAAGGGCGATGCCATCATCGTCGCCAAGGACGAGCACCCGCGTGAAACCAGCCTGGAATCGCTGGCCAAGCTGAAAGGCGTGGTCCGCGAAGGCGGTACGGTCACGGCCGGCAACGCGTCCGGCGTGAACGACGGCGCCGCCGCGCTGCTGCTGGCCGACGAAAAGGCCGCCGCCCGCCACGGCCTGACCCCGCGCGCCCGCGTGGTCGGCATGGCCACCGCCGGTGTTGCGCCGCGCATCATGGGCATCGGCCCGGCGCCCGCTACGCTGAAGGTGCTGGCCCAGACCGGCCTGACGCTCGACCAGATGGACGTGATCGAACTGAACGAAGCCTTCGCCGCCCAGGGCCTGGCCGTGCTGCGCCAGTTGGGCATTGCCGACAATGACCCGCGCGTGAACCCCAACGGCGGCGCAATCGCCCTGGGCCATCCGCTGGGCGCCAGCGGCGCGCGTCTGGCCACGACCGCGATCAACCAGCTGCACCGCACCGGCGGCCGCTACGCGCTGTGCACGATGTGCATCGGCGTGGGCCAGGGCATTGCGCTGATCATCGAGCGCGTCTGACGCGCGAAGTGTTGTTTTTTCCCGCCGCTTTTGCGTGGCGGGAATGAAAAGGGAGCCCCGCGGGGCTCCCTTGTCGCTTCCGGAAAGGGGTCTTGCCGCCCCGGGGCCAGCCGCTCAGGGCAGGCCGTCGATTTTCCGCCCCGCCTTGATGCCGTGCTGGTCAAACCAGCCTTGGGCCATTTCCAGGGCGTAGCGGACGGGCTTTTTCGCGCAGTGCGGGTCTTCGGTCTGCGGTGCCATGTCGTCGATGTTGACGATCGTGCCGTCGTCGGCGATAAAGGCTATCGAGAGCGGCAGCAGCGTGTTGCGCATCCAGAAGCACTGCACGTCGGGCTGCTCGAATACGAACAGCATGCCGTCGTTGCCGGGAAGTTCCTTGCGGAACATGAGCCCGTCGCGGCGCGTGGCGTCCGAATTGGCGACTTCTGCGCGGATAATATGGATACCGGCCGAAAGCTGAGTGGTCGGCAGCGGTGGCTGCGGGCCGGTCTGGGCAAAGGCGCTGGCGCCCAGGGTCAACGCGGCGGCGGTCAATGCGGCGGATAACGCGCTTACCGGTGCTGATTTAAAGAACGCTGTCTTGAACAACGTGCGACTGACGGGAAACAACACAGCATTCTTCAGCATGGCCTGGCGTAGTAATAGTGAAAATAACAAGGCGGGGCTCGAAAGCCCCGCCTGAATTAATGGCGCAACCTTACCGTTGCACTTTAAGGGTAACTCAGGCAGCCGTGATATTAAGTGCCTGTTTGCCTTTGGGCCCCTGGATAATTTCGAAGGCCACTTTCTGGCCTTCTTTCAGGGTTTTAAAACCATTCATCTGGATGGACGAAAAGTGGGCGAACAGATCTTCACCGCCGTCGTCGGGCGTAATGAAGCCAAACCCCTTTGCATCGTTGAACCATTTGACGGTGCCCGTCGATTTGGGATTGTCCCCTTGGACGGCGGTTGCGGTCGTATCAGACATGCGGACTGCCTCATTGAATCGTATGTTGACAGAAGGGCATCGCGGTCAAGACCCCTGTCCCCCCTCCGGCTTCCTGGCAGATTTTCGATGAGTTGAAAACCCCAGAATGCGCTGATAATGCGCTGCTTTTCTTCGTGTCGTCAAGTATGGAAACTACGTATTTCTGCGTGTAATTTTGCGTAAGTTACACGTTAGGCGTCCCCAGTTTAAATAGAATAGCCGCCCTATGAGTTCTACCTTGGATACCCAGCATGATTTGGCCGTCGAGAAGGCACCGGCACGCGCCGCGCCGCCTCCGATGTACCAGGTCCTGTTGCTCAATGACGACTACACGCCGATGGAGTTCGTCGTGAAAGTCCTGCAAAAATTCTTCAATAAGAACCACGAAGAGGCGACGCGGATCATGCTTCAAGTGCATCACGAAGGGCGTGGGGTTTGCGGGGTCTATCCCCGCGACCTCGCGGCGACGCGCATTGCCCAAGTGGGGCAGTATGCGCGGGCGCGCCAGCACCCGCTGCAATGCGTGATGGAACCGGTCTAATAATCAAGTGAAGGCGCCGCCAGCGATGGCGGCGTTGTGCTGTCCGTCATTTGCAGAAAAGTAGTATCCGCGTACCGGGAAGCACGCGGACAAGTTGGTCGGCAGCTCCGCCGCAAAGGAGCATTGAATTCGAGTAAGGCGGAGGGGTTTGCCGTGAGTGGAAAGATCAGCAAGACATGGCTGGCGGTAGCTGGCGTTGTTGTTTTGGCAGGGGCCATCGGCGCGGGCTGGTGGATGGGCAAGGACCGCCAAGCGGTCGCGCCGTCCCCCGTACCCGCCGCAACGTCCCCGGCGGCGAATACGCCGGCAACGGGTTCCGGCGACGCCAAGCCGGCGCTGCCGGCCAGCGCGGTGGTCGGATCGGCCGACCCCTTTGCGGCGCTGACCTGCCAGCCGCGCCAATACAACGACACCCTGTCGCTCTCCGTCACGTTCACGCAACCGGTGGACGGCAAGGCCAACCTGGATAGCTTCCTCCAGGTGACCGACATCGGCTCCACGTCCGGCAAAGAAGACCAGGACAGCGAATCCGCCGCATCGCCGAACGACCAGCCCGCCTCGGTCAAGCCGGGCGATTCCGCGCCCAAGGGCAAGATCGTCAAGGGCAACTGGGTCGTGGGCGAAAACCCGCGCATGGTGTATTTCCCGTACATCCAGCCGCAGCGCAAGTACGCGATCACGGTGCGGTCGGGCCTGCCCGGCGTGGGCGACAAAGTCGTGCTGGCCGAAACGTCGAACTGCGAGGTCGACACCCAGGCCATGCCGCCGTCGTTCTATTTCGCCAGCCGCGGCGTCGTGCTGCCGGCCGGCCAGAACGGCGGTCTGCCGGTGGCGACGGTCAACGTGTCCGAAGTGGACGTGCAGTTCCTGCGCGTGGCCCCGGACCGTGTGCCGGAACTGTTCGAAACCGTCCTGGGCATCGGCCGCAACACCGCCGCCGAGTCCGATGACGAAGAGGGCGGCTACGACGAAGAAGACGGCTGGCGCTATTCGGACAACCGCAGCCTGAAGGGCTCGGTCAGCAACTGGGACCTGGACCGCTTGAATTCGCTGACGACCAGCGTCTACCAAGGCCGTTTCCTGACCGACGACAAGCCCAACCGCCGCCATGTGACGTTCCTGCCGGTCGAAGGCGTGAAGGAACTGCAAGAGCCCGGCATCTATATCGCGGTCATGAGCCAGCCCGGCCGTTTCCGCTACGAATACCAGGTCACCTACTTCTACGTCAGCGATATCGGCCTGCATGCGCGCCGCTACAGCGACCGCATCGAAGCCTATTCCGTGTCGTTGAAGACCGGCCAGGCCATTTCGGGCGCCACGTTCGAATTGGTCGATGGCGCCGGCAAGTCGCTGGCCAAGGCCGCCGCCGATGCGCAAGGCCATGTCCGGTTTGAAGGCAGCTTCACCAATGCGCGCGTCATCCGCGCGTCGCGCGACAAGGAAATGACCGTTCTGGCGCTGGCCGAGCCGGCGTTGGACCTGTCGGAATTCGACACGGGCGGCCATACCTCGCGTCCGAACAACCTGTTCGTCTATGCGGGCCGCAATCTGTACCGCCCGGGCGAAACGTTCAACGTCTCGGTGCTGCCGCGCGACCTGGACGGCCGCGTGCTGACCCCGGCGCCGTTGACCGCCACGATCAAGCGCCCTGACGGCCGCGTGGTGCAGACCACCTTGTGGCAGCCCAAGAAGGATCTGGTGGGTTACGTCGAACGTTCGATCGACCTGCCGCTGGATGCGCAGACCGGTTCGTGGCTGCTTGAGCTGCGGGTGGATCCCGCCTCGCGCGCGCCGGACGCGTCGTGGAAGTTCCAGGTCGAGGAATTCCTGCCCGAGCGCATGAAGATGGCGCTGACCTCTGAACAGGACGTGCTGTCGGTCGGCGACGACCTGACCGTGGACGTGCAGGGCGACTACCTGTATGGGGCGCCGGCCGCCGGGAATCGGCTGCTGTCGACCTTCCAGATCAAGCGCGACCGCTTTGCGCTGGCCCAGCAATGGCCGGGCTTCATCTTCGGCGACGTGGCCGACGATTCGCGCCGCTCGTTCGGCGAGCTGCCCGAGGCAGCGCTGGACGACAAGGGCTATGCGCAGCTGGAAGTCCCGTCCAGCACCGCCGGCACGCATTCGCCGATGAAGCTGCGGGTATCGGCCAGCCTGCTGGAATCCGGCGGCCGTCCGGTGGTGCGTTCCATCGAACGCAGCGTGTGGCCCGCCGACAAGCTGATCGGCGTGCGTCCGCAATTCGACCGTGACGTGGCCCGCGAAGGCGCGCCCGCCACGTTTGAAGTGATCCGCGCAAACGCCGAGGGCAAGCTCGAACCGCTGGCTCAGGCCCAGATGCGCCTGTTCCGCGAAGAGCGCCAGTACTACTGGCGTTTCGATGACCAGCGCGGCTGGAACAGCGGCTATACCGAAACCGACGAACTGATCGATTCGCGCGAGATCGCGCTGAACGACCGTACCCAGTTGACCGTGCCGGTCAAGTGGGGCCGTTATCGCCTGGAACTGACCGACCCGGAAACGGGCGAGACGATGCGCTACCGCTTCTACGCAGGCTGGAATGCGCAGGACGCCGATGCGATGGGCAACCGTCCGGACCGCGTCCAGATGAAGCTTGAAGGCGTGCCGGCCAAGCCGGGCGACACCGTCAAGGTGACGCTGACCCCGCCGCATGACGGCCAGGCCCTGGTGACGGTCGAAGGCGACCGCATGCTGTGGTCCACCTGGGTCGCCGTGAAGGCGACGGGCACCCAAGTCGAAATCCCGATCAGCAAGGACTGGAAGCGTCACGACCTGTACGTGGCCGCTGCCGTGTTCCGCCCGGGAAGCGAAGGCGACCGCGTGACCCCGGCGCGCGCGCTGGGCCTGGCGTTCCTGCCGATCGCCAGCGCCGACCGCAAGCTCGACGTCAAGCTGACCGCGCCGCCCAAGGCCGTGCCCGAAAACAAGACGACCGTGCGCGTCAAAGTGGACGGCGCCCAGGGCAAGCAGGCCACGGTGACCCTGTCGGCCGTGGACGTCGGGATCCTGAACATCAACCAATACGCCACGCCCGACCCGCTGGACTTCTTCTTCGGCAAGCACCGTTACGCGCCTGAATTGCTGGACATGTACGGCAAGCTGATCGAGAAGATGGACGGCACCAAGGGCAAGCTGAAGTGGGGCGGTGACGCCGCCATGCGCGGCGACAGCAAGAGCCTGCCGAAGAAGGTCAAGCTGGTCGACCTGTTCTCGGGCCCGGTGACGCTGAACGCGCAGGGCGAAGCGGATATTGCGCTGGATCTGCCCGACTTCAACGGCACGTTGCGTCTGATGGCCGTGGCCTTCACGGCCGACAACTACGGCAGCACCGACACCGAAATGGTGGTGGCGGCGCCGATCGTGGCCGAACTGAACACCCCGCGTTTCATCACGCCGGGCGACCAGGCCGCGATTGCGCTGGACGTGACTAACCTGAGCGGCGTCGAACAGAAGATCACCGTCAAGCTGGAAGCGCTGGACCCCCTGGCGATTCCGGACGGCGTGCGCACGTTGACGCTGAAGGACAAGCAACGCACGACCCTGCGCTTTAACGCGACCACCACGGGTTCGTACGGCCTGGGCCTGATGCGCCTGACCGTCGACGGCCAGGGCGGTGGCAAGCCGGTGCACCTCGTGCGCGAATCCGTGTTGCAGGTGCAGCCGGCCTATGCCGGCGAACGCCAGGTGCGCCGCCTGCGCCTGAACCCGGGCGAGTCGAATACGCCGCAGGCGTCGTGGGTGTCTTCGTACTATCCGGATTCGGCCTTGATCAGCATGACGGTGTCGAACCGTCCGCCGTTCAACGTCAACCGCCTGGTCGAAGGCCTGCTCGCCTATCCGTACGGTTGCACCGAGCAGACCATCAGCCGCGCCTTGCCGTGGGTGCTGATCGACGAAGACGTCGCCAAGCAGTTCGGCCTGAAGCCGCGCTCGCAGACGGAGCGCGCCACCCAGGTCTCGGGCGCGATCGCCCGGCTGTCGGGCATGCGCAACGCCGTGGGTTCCTACAACCTGTGGAGCGGTTCGACGTCTCGCGACGTCTGGCTGACGGCTTATGCCGTGGGCTTCCTGCAAGACGCGCGCGACAAGGGCTTCGAAGTGCCTGAAGCCACGCTGGACCGTTCGCGCCAGTGGCTGCTGGAGCAAGTGCAGCAGACGTCGAACAGCTTCGGCACCTGGTCCGTGAACCTGCGCCGCAACGTCGAGGCAGGCCGCATCGACGGCAACGACGCCAACATCCTGCGCGAAGACCATCGCCGCTTCGCCGGCCTGGCGACCGCGGTGCTGGCATTGGCGCGCGACAAGAAGGCGCCGTTGTCGACGGTCCGCCAACTGTTCGACAACTACCAGGAACGCGCGCGTTCGCCGCTGCCGCTGATTCAGCTGGCTGCCGCATTCAAGCTGATGGGCGACGAAGGGCGTATGAAGTCCGCGCTGGACGCCGCCATGACGCGCGAGTACGGGTTCCCGCGCCGCAACTACAACGCCTATTACGACGAATGGCTGGGCGACTACGGCAGCAGCGTGCGTGATTACTCGCTGGCGTATGCGCTGGCCAACCAGTACGGCCTGAAGCACGACCGCCTGGAAAACCTGCTGACGCAGCTGACGGCCCGCCTGGGCAACCGCTCGTACCTGTCGACGCAGGAGCGGATGTCGCTGTTGCTGGCCGCGCGTGCGATCGGCGGCGACAAGGGCACCCCGTGGGAAGCCTCGCTGACCGTCAACGGCGCGCGCAAGCCGCTGGATGGCGGCAAGAGCGACCAGACGGTGGCGCTGTCGGCCGCTGACCTGGCCAATACGCAGCTGGTCAACACCGGTTCGCAATCGCTGTTTGTCGAGTACGACATCCAGGGCAGCCCGACGGTTGCGCCCAAGCCGCGCAATGACGTGATCCAGTTGAAGCGCGGCTGGTACCGTCCGGACGGCAAGCCGTGGGACGGCGGCACGCTGCAGACCGGCGACATGCTGGTGGTGTGGCTGCAGGCATCGGCCAACCAGAGCATCCCCGATGCCCTGATCGAGGACCGCGTGCCCGCGGGCTTCGAGGTCGAAAACCTGAACCTGTCGCAAAGCCCCGAGATGCAGGAATGGACGATCGGTGGGCGCCGCGTGGCCGAAGCCATGTCCGATTCCAACATCAAGCATCGCGAGTTCCGCGACGACCGTTACGTGGCCGCCGTGTCCCTGGGCCGCGGCAAGGTGGACGTGTTCTATCTGGTGCGTGTCGTGACGCCGGGCCGCTTTGCGGTGCCGTCGACGGTGGCCGAGGACATGTACCGTCCTGAAATCCGCGGCGTGGGTGAGCAGTGGAGCACGGTCGACATCCGCGATCGCGGCGCCAAGCGTCCTTGACCGCCGCCGCCACCCCCGCGACGGGCGCCCAGCGCGCCCGCCGCTGGCGGCGGCGCGGCATCATCGCGGCCAGCGTGTTGTTTGCGCTGGCCGCGTTGTTATTCGTGCTGGACCGCCTGTATCCGCTTCCTGCCATCGACTCCGGCGGGGCGGCGGTTGTCGTCGCCGCCGACGGCACGCCGCTGCGCAACTATCCCAGCCGCGACGGCATCTGGCGCTATCCGGTCAAGCCGGAGCAGGTATCGCCCAGCTACCTGGACACCCTGCTGACCTATGAGGACCGCTGGTTCTACTGGCACCCGGGGGTGAATCCGGTGGCCCTTGCGCGGGCGGGCTGGCAATGGGCCACCAACCGGCGCATCGTGTCGGGCGGGTCGACATTGACCATGCAGGTCGCGCGGCTGATCGATCCGCAGTTGGCGGGCAAGCCGTCGCGGTCGATGTCCGCGAAACTGCGGCAAGCCTGGCGCGCCGTGCAGTTGGAAATGCACTACAGCAAGGACGAGATCCTGTCCTTGTATCTGACCCACGCCCCGATGGGAGGCATTGTGGAAGGGGTGGAAATGGGGTCGCGCCTGTGGCTGGGCAAGCCTGCGCGCGACCTGAGCCCCGCCGAAGCCGCCATGCTGACCGCCTTGCCCCAGGCGCCGTCGCGCCTGCGCCCCGACCGCCATCCCGAGGCGGCGCAAACGGCGCGCGACAAGGTGCTGGACCGCATGGCCGAGCTGGGCCGGTGGACGCCGGCGGAAGTGGCCGACGCCAAGATCGAAACCGTGATCGCGCCGCCCTTGCGAGCACGCTGGCTGGCGCCGCTGGCCGCCCAGCGGCTTTTGCAGGAAGCGGGCGGCAAGTCGGCCAAGCGCCGGCCGGGGGACCGCCCGCCGCTGGTCGCCTCCACGCTGGATGCCGACATGCAGGCCGCGGTGGAACGCATGTTGCTGGACCGCGTCGACAGCCTGCCGCCGAAGGTGTCGATGGCGGTGCTGGTCATGGACAACGATACGCTTGAGGTCAAGGCCTACGCCGGATCGGCCGATTTTTCCGACGATACCCGTTACGCGCATGTGGATATGGTGCGCGGCGTGCGTTCGCCGGGTTCTACTCTGAAGCCGTTTTTGTATGCGCAGGCGCTGGATGAAGGCCTGATCCATTCCGAAAGCCTGCTGATCGACGCGCCCATGTCGTTCGGCGGTTACGCGCCGGGCAATTTCCAGGCGGCGTTTTCGGGGCCGATCAGCGTCTCGCAGGCGCTGCAGCGGTCGCTGAACGTGCCTGCCGTGGACCTGCTGGATCGCGTCGGGCCCGTCAGTTTCGCGTCCGTTATGCTGGCTGGCGGGGTCCGGTTACGTTTGCCTGCCGGCGCCGAACCGAATTTGAGCTTGATTTTGGGCGGGGGTGGCACCACATTGGAAGAACTGGTCGGCGCTTATCGGGCGTTGGCCCGGGGCGGGATCGCCGGCCGGCCGCGTTTGCGCGCGGAGCAGCCTCGGATCGAGTCCCGTATGATGAGTGCTGGAGCCGCCTGGATCGTCCGCGATATTCTCGAAGGCGGCGGGCATCCCGACCGGCCTTTCTACCAGTCGGGCAGCCCGGCCCGGCGGCTGGCCTGGAAAACCGGGACCAGCTTCGGTTTCCGGGACGCCTGGGCGATCGGGGTGACCGACAGATGGACGCTTGGCGTCTGGGTCGGCCGGCCGGATGGCACGCCGAACCCCGGATTTTTCGGGGCGAATGTGGCGGCACCGCTACTGCAGGATATTGTGCAGGCGTTGCCGGAAGGGGGGCAGCAGGTGCGTAGCCGGCCCGAAACGGTGCAGGCGGCGGTCACGTGCTGGCCCTTGGGTTACAGGCTGGGCAGCGTGCCCTCGGGGGAATGCCCCGAACAACGCGCGGCCTGGCTGCTGAATGACACGGCGCCGCCGTCTTTTGCCGGCTACGCCGACGCCACGCAAGGGCCGTTGCGCCTGGGTGGCGTGGCCAGGGGTTCGGTGCTGCGGCCCGTGCCTGGAAGCCGGCAGGTGGCGCTGGATGTGGATGTGCAGGGCGCTGAAGGCGAAGTATGGTGGATGCTTGATGGGCGCGTGGTCAGCCACGGCGCGTCGAGTCATCCGTTTAAATTGGTGCTGGCGCAAGACGGCCGGTATACGCTTACCGTCATGGACACACAAGGCCGTCACGACAGCGTGGTTTTTGAAATCGCTGGCGTTACGCCATGATCGGCATAGAATATGAATCGTGTATTTGACCGCTTCGATGCAATACGGAGGAAGCGTGATTTCTCAAGAGCTTGAAGTCAGCCTGCATATGGCTTTCGTCGAGGCCCGTTCGGCCCGGCACGAATTTATTACCGTCGAGCACCTGCTGTTGGCACTGCTCGATAACGCTTCGGCAGTCGAGGTCCTTCGCGCTTGCGCGGCGAACCTGGACGACTTGCGCCGCAACCTGCGCCAGTTCGTCTCGGAGAACACGCCCGTGATCCCCAGCGGCGCCGAGGTCGACACGCAGCCGACGCTGGGCTTCCAGCGCGTGATCCAGCGCGCGATCATGCATGTTTCCGCAGGCGGCACCGGCAAGAAGCCGGTCACCGGCGCGAACGTGCTGGTGGCCATTTTCGGCGAAAAGGATTCCCATGCTGTGTACTACCTGCAACAGCAGGGCGTGACACGGCTGGATGTGGTCAATTTCCTGTCGCATGGCATTACCAAACAGCCCCAGGTGGAGTCCGCCGCCGTGCAGAAAGAGCAGCAGACCAATGGTGAAGAGCAGGGCGAATCGCGTCAGTCGCCGCTGGACCAGTACGCCACCGACCTGAACGCCGCCGCGCTGGCGGGCCGCATCGATCCCCTGATCGGACGCGAGCACGAAGTCGAGCGCGTGATCCAGGTGTTGTGCCGCCGCCGCAAGAACAACCCGCTGCTGGTCGGCGAGGCCGGCGTGGGCAAGACCGCCATCGCCGAAGGCCTGGCCTGGCGCATCACGCGCGGCGAAGTGCCGGAAATCCTGCAGGCCGCCCAGGTCTTTTCGCTGGACATGGGCGCGCTGCTGGCTGGTACCAAGTACCGCGGCGATTTCGAACAGCGTCTGAAAGGCGTGCTCAAGCAGATCCGCGGCAACCCCGACGCGATCCTGTTCATCGATGAAATCCATACGCTGATCGGCGCCGGTTCGGCCTCGGGCGGCACGCTGGACGCCTCCAACCTGCTCAAGCCCGCCTTGTCTTCCGGGCAGCTCAAGTGCATTGGCGCCACCACGTATACGGAATATCGCGGCGTGTTCGAAAAGGACCACGCGTTGTCGCGCCGGTTCCAGAAGATCGACGTGCCCGAACCCAGCGTCGAGCAGACCGTGCAGATCCTGCGCGGGCTGAAGAGCCGCTTCGAAGAGCACCACAGCGTGCGCTATTCGGCTGCCGCCCTGTCGGCCGCCGCGGAGCTGTCCGCGCGCTTCATCAATGACCGTCATCTGCCCGACAAGGCCATCGACGTGATCGACGAGGCCGGCGCCGCTCAGCGCCTGCTGCCGCGCTCGCGCCAGAAGAAGGTGATCGGCAAGGTGGACATCGAGAACATCGTCTCCAAGATCGCCCGTATTCCGCCGCAGTCCGTCTCCAACGACGACCGCAGCAAGCTGGCCACGCTGGACCGCGACCTGAAGACGGTCGTGTTCGGTCAGGACGGCGCGATCGATGCGCTGGCCGCCGCCATCAAGATGGCGCGGTCGGGCCTGGGCAAGCCGGAAAAGCCGATCGGCGCCTTCCTGCTGTCGGGTCCCACGGGCGTGGGCAAGACCGAAGTGGCCCGCCAACTGGCGTTCACGCTGGGTGTCGAGCTGCTGCGTTTCGACATGTCGGAATACATGGAACGCCACGCGGTGTCGCGCCTGATCGGTGCGCCGCCGGGATACGTCGGGTTCGACCAGGGCGGCCTCTTGACCGAAGCCATCACGAAGCAGCCGCATTGCGTGCTGCTGCTGGATGAAATCGAAAAGGCGCACCCGGATGTGTTCAACATCCTGCTGCAGGTCATGGACCACGGCACGCTGACCGACAACAACGGCCGCAAGGCGGACTTCCGCAACGTCATCCTGATCATGACGACGAACGCGGGCGCCGAAACCTTGAACCGCCCGTCGATCGGGTTTGCCAATTCGCGGATGCTGGGCGACGAAATGGCGGAAATTCGCCGCATGTTCACGCCGGAATTCCGCAACCGCCTTGATGCGATCATTCCGTTTGCCGCGTTGGACCGCGAGGTCATCCTGCGCGTGGTGGACAAGTTCCTCATGCAACTGGAAGACCAGCTGCATGAGCGCCGCGTGGAAGCCGTGTTCACCACGAAACTGCGCGAACACCTTGCCAAGGAGGGGTTCGATCCGCTCATGGGCGCACGTCCCATGCAACGTCTCATCCAGGACACCATCCGCCGCGCGCTGGCCGACGAACTGCTGTTCGGCAAGCTGGTCGACGGGGGTTCGGTCACGGTCGACCTGGACGATGCGGGCAAGGTGACGCTGGACTTCGACGACAGCGGCAAGCCGCCTTCGTCGGATGCGCCGGACAAGCAGGAAGTCGAACTGATCGATTGATGACCGCGGACCGCCAGCCGCTGATCGAGTGCGAACATTGCGCAAGCGTTTATCGCCGACATCAGCTTGAACCTGGCGAGACCGCCAATTGCGCCCGCTGCGGAGCCATACTCTGGCGCTACAGCGGGCTTACTTTGTCCAATTGGCTGGCTCTCGCCATCTCTGCCCTGATCATCTTCGGGGTGGCCAACGCCTACCCGGTCGCTTCCATGTCCGTTCAGGGCATGGTGCAGCAGGCGTCGTTGCTGGACGCCATTTCCATCACCTGGCGCCAAGGCCATTGGGTGGTCGCCATCATGACCGGCCTGGCCGGTTTTGCGCTGCCGCTCCTGCAACTGACGGTGCTGCTCTGGGTGCTGGGCCCCTTGTCGCAAGGGCGCGAGCCCGCGGGATTCCGTGGCGCAATGCGTCTGCTGGGCGTGCTGCGGCCCTGGTGCATGGTGCCCGTGTTCCTGTTGGGCGTGCTGGTGGCAGTGGTGAAGCTGGCCGGCATGGCCGCGGTGTCGCCCGGCATCGGGCTGGGCGCCTTCGGCGTGCTGACCATTTTCCTGACGATGCTGGGGCGCCTGTCGCCGCATGTCCTGTGGCGTTTCGCGGAATCCACGGGCGTGGCGCCCGTGCACATCCCCGAAAGCGGCCCCGACACGGTGCTGGCTGGCTGCCACGTATGCGGACAGGTGCAGGCCCTGCCGCGCGACGCGGACCCGGAAGAAGAACACCATTGCGTGCGCTGCGAAGCCGTCGTGCATTACCGCAAGCCGGACCACCTGGCCCGCACCTGGGCGCTGCTGCTGGCGGCGGTGGTCTTCTACATTCCGGCCAACGTGCTGCCGGTCATGCAGGTCAGTTCCGTGCTGGGCGACAGCGCCCACACCATCCTGGGCGGCGTGGTCGAGCTCTGGCAGATGGGGTCCTGGGACATCGCGCTGATCGTCTTCATCGCCAGCGTGGCCGTGCCGCTGACCAAGCTGCTGGCGCTGATCCTGCTGTTGCTGACCGAGCAATGGCGCAGCACGACCAATCTGCGTCCCCGCACCCGCTTGTATCAAATGGTCGAGTTCATCGGCCAATGGTCGATGCTGGACGTTTTTGTCGTTATATTGCTGGCGGCGCTGGCTGATTTTCAGGGACTGATGGAAATCAGCGCCGGCGCGGGCGCGGCCGCCTTTGGCGTGGTGGTGATCCTGACCATGCTGGCGGCCATGAGCTTCGATCTGCGCCGCAGCTGGGATCTGGCAGGCGAAAGCGAGATCGATGTGCCGGAGGTCGAGGGCCGGGCCCGTCCGGCGCAAGCGCCGCAGCCTGGGCAGTCTCAAGTGGCGCCTGTAACAAGTAAAGAAGTGGGCTAGCGGCACCCGTGGTTCCCCGCTGAAGAAGAAAAAAGGAAATTTGATGTCCGACCAAGCTCCTGGATCCGGTGACGAAAAGAAGTACCAATCGCCGACCATCTCGCGCAAGCAAAAGAGCCGGATTTCTTGGATCTGGCTGGTGCCGATCGTGGCGGCGCTGATGGGCATATCGCTGGTCGTGCGCACGTGGATGCAGGCCGGCCCGGACATCTCCATTTCATTTAATACGGCCGACGGGCTGGAAGTGGGCAAGACGCAGCTGCGCTACAAGGACGTGAACATCGGCACGGTGAAGTCCATCGGCTTCAACAGCGACCGCAGCAAGGTGGTCGTGCAGGCCGAACTGGCCAAGGAAGTGGCGGACCTGGCGCGCGAAGGCACCAATTTCTGGGTAGTCCGGCCGCGCCTGGACGTCAGCGGGGTGTCGGGCCTGGGCACGTTGTTGTCGGGCGCCTACATCGGCGTGGATGCGGTCGAAGGCAAGAACGGATCCAGCAGCAAGGCCACCAAGTTCAGTTTCGAAGGGCTGGAGATCCCGCCGGCGGTCACGCATGACCGCGCCGGCAAGCGCTTCATGCTCAAGGCGTCCGACCTCGGGTCGCTGGATATCGGCTCGCCGGTCTACTTCCGCCGCATCAACGTGGGCCGCGTGATCGGCTATGCGCTGGACAAGACGGGCGCCGCCGTGAACGTCGAAGTGTTCGTGGATGCGCCGAACGACAAGTTCGTGACCAACGGCACGCGATTCTGGAATGCCAGCGGCGTGGATTTCAGCGTGAACGCGGATGGCCTGAAGGTGCGCACGCAGTCGCTGGTGTCGATGGCCGTGGGTGGCGTGGCGTTCGAGCCGGTCCAGAGCGCGCGTGACGGCGCCTCGCCCGCGCCTGCCGATGCGCATTTCGACCTGTATCCCACCGAGTCGGCCGCCAAGGCCAACCCGGACGGCGAGGCCTTCCCGATCCGCATGCGCTTTGATCAGTCGATCCGCGGCCTGGCAGTGGGCGCGCCGATCGATTTCAGCGGCATCACGCTGGGCAACGTCACGCAGATCAACCTGGACTTCGATCCGGTCTCCAAGCGCTTCTATTCGCTGGTGGACGCGACGCTGTATCCGGAACGCCTGGGCCGCGTGTACGAAGAAGTGCGCGACCGGGCAGTGAAGGACGGCGACGTGGCCGGCAACCGCCTGCTGGGCGTGATGATCAAGCACGGCCTGCGCGCACAGTTGCGTACGTCCAACCTGCTGACGGGCCAGCTGTACGTGGTGCTGGATGATTTCCCGAATGCCAAGCCGGTGGATTTCAAGCCGTCCGATCCGGCGATCATCCCGACGATCCCCGGCAATCTGGATCAGTTGCAGCAGCAGGTCAGCAATATCGTCGCCAAGATCGAGAAGATTCCGTTCGACAAGATCGGCGAAGACTTGCGGACGACGCTGGCCAGCACGTCCAAGCTGATGAACCGCCTGGACAAGCAGGTGGCGCCGGAAGCGCAGAGCATGCTGAAGCAGGCCAAGGAATCCATGGCGAACATCAATGCGATGCTGGCCTCGGACGCGTCCCTGCCGGTCAACACTGAAAAGGCGATGCAAGAACTGGGCCGCGCGGCGCGTTCGCTGCGCGCGCTGGCCGACTTCCTGCAATCGAACCCCGAAGCCTTGCTGCGTGGCCGCGGCAACGATCCGATTCCCGGCGCAGGCCCTGTCAGGAACTGAAGAACATGACTATTTCCCCGATGCGTACCGTCCTGTCCTTGCTGGTTGCGGGCGCCGCCCTGGCGGGCTGCGGCTCGTCGCCACCGGTGCATTACTACACGCTGCAAGGGCCGGCGGCCCCGGCGCCTGCGGCGGCCGCGCCGGCGGCGTTCTTGATCGAGGTCCAGCCCGTCAGCCTGTCGACACAGGCAGATCAACCGCAGCTGATGGTGCGCACCGGCGACGGCAGCGTGTCGGCGTTGTATTCCGAGCGCTGGAGTTCGCCCCTGGGCGACGAACTGCGCGGCGCGCTGTCCGATGCGTTGAAGCGGGAGCTGGGCGCGCTGGATGTGCAGATGGTCAAGCCCGGGCCCGGCGCCGCAGTCTGGCGGGTGCAGACGGACGTGCAGCGCTTTGAGCTTGTCTCCGGCAGCATGGCGCAGTTGGACGCCACCTGGCGCGTACGGCCGGTCAATACGCAGGGCACGGGGCTGATTTGCCGCAGCGTAGTCACGGAAAACGTCTCTGAGGCCGGGGTGCCCGCGTTGATCGCCGCCCAGCAGCGCGCCGTGGTCAGCCTGGCTGGCGCGATGGCCTCGGCCATGCGCGGACAGACCCCGACCGGCTCGGGTTCGGTGCAGATGCTGGGCTGCTCGGCCCTGAAGGACTGAGAAAGCCGCGTGATCTCAAGTGGTTAACCTAGGGTTAACCTTAATACAAACGCGGTTGCAACCTGTCTAGCATACGGTCCTACCCATGCTGGATTCCGTTCGGATCCAGTATTACCTTTGCCATGCGACAGGAAGCAATCTCTTATGGCCAGCACGACCCTTGGCGTCAAAGTCGATGACGCACTACGCGACCGCCTGAAGGCAGCCGCGCACAAGCTCAATTGCACGCCGCACTGGCTGCACAAGCAGGCAATCCTTGCCTACCTGGACAAGATCGAGCGCGGCCATCTGCCGGCCGAAATGTCGCACCTGGGCATTGATGCGGGCACCGAAGACGACGCAGGCGACAGCCAGTCGGCGCCCACGCCGCCGTTCTACGAGTTTGGCCAGGATGTGCAGCCGCAGTCCGTGCTGCGCGCGGCGATCACCGCCGCGTACCGCCGGCCCGAGCCGGAGTGCGTGCCGCTGCTGCTGGGCCAGGCCCGCATGCCGAACCTGGAAAAGGTGCATGCGATGGCATCCGACCTCGTCAAGAAGCTGCGCGGCAAGCGCACCGGCGGTGGCGTCGAGGGGCTGATCCAGGAATTTTCGCTGTCCAGCCAGGAAGGCGTGGCGCTGATGTGCCTGGCCGAAGCGCTGCTGCGCATTCCCGACCGCGCCACGCGCGACGCGCTGATCCGCGACAAGGTCGCTCGCGGCGACTGGAAGTCCCACATGGGCGGTTCCCAATCGCTGTTCGTCAACGCCGCGACCTGGGGCTTGATGATCACCGGCAAGCTGGTGGCCGTCAGCAGCGAGCAATCGCTGTCCAAGGCGCTGACCCGCCTGATCGGCAAGGGTGGCGAACCGCTGGTGCGCAAGGGCGTGAACATGGCCATGCGCATGATGGGCGAGCAGTTCGTGTCGGGCCAGACCATTTCCGAAGCGCTGGCCAACAACCGCAAGATGGAAGCGCGCGGGTTCCGCTATTCCTACGACATGCTGGGCGAAGCCGCGACCACGGCGGAAGACGCTGAACGCTACTACGCTTCGTACGAGCAGGCCATCCACGCCATCGGCAAGGCCGCGGCCGGCCGCGGCATCTATGAAGGCCCGGGCATCTCGATCAAGCTGTCCGCGCTGCACCCGCGCTATTCGCGCAGCCAGCGCGAACGCGTCATCGCGGAACTGCTGCCGCGCGTGAAAGCGCTGACGGCGCTGGCCCGCAGCTACGACATCGGCCTGAACATCGACGCCGAAGAAGCCGACCGCCTGGAAATCTCGCTGGACTTGCTGGAGGCGCTCTGTTTCGCGCCCGAGCTCGACGGCTGGAACGGCATCGGTTTCGTCATCCAGGCGTATCAGAAACGCGCGCCGTTCGTGATCGACTACGTGATCGACCTGGCCCGCCGCAGCCGCCATCGTGTGATGGTGCGTCTGGTGAAGGGCGCCTACTGGGACAGCGAAATCAAGCGCGCCCAGGTGGACGGCCTGGAAGGCTATCCCGTCTACACCCGCAAGCTGTATACCGACGTGGCCTACCTGGCGTGCGCCCGCAAGTTGCTGGGCGCGCCCGAAGCCGTGTACCCGCAGTTCGCCACGCACAACGCCTATACGCTGGCGGCCATCTACCAATTGGCCGGCCAGAACTACTACCCCGGCCAATACGAGTTCCAGTGCCTGCACGGCATGGGCGAACCTTTGTATGACGAAGTGGTGGGCCCGCTGGCCCAAGGCAAGCTGAACCGTCCGTGCCGCATCTATGCGCCGGTCGGCACGCACGAAACGCTGCTGGCCTACCTGGTGCGCCGCCTGCTGGAAAACGGCGCCAATACCTCGTTCGTGAACCTGATCGGCGATGACAGCATTCCGGTTGAAACGCTGGTGGCCGATCCGGTGGAAGCTGCCTCGCGTATCGTGCCGCTGGGGGCGCCGCACGAGAAAATCGCGCTGCCGCGCGAGCTCTATGGCAATCCGCAGCAGGGCGCCCGCGCCAACTCGGCGGGCCTGGACCTGACCAATGAACACCGCCTGGGTTCGCTTTCTGCCGCGTTGCTGGCCAGCGCCGGCACGTTGTGGCGCGCGGGTCCGATGCTGGGCGAGGGCGACCAGGCCTGGGATGCGGCGCGCGCCATCGAAGTGCGCAACCCCGCCAACCTGCGCGATACCGTGGGCCATGTGATCGAAGCGCAAGCCGACGAGGCCGACACCGCACTGCGCGCGGCCGCCAACGCGGCCCCCATCTGGCAGTCGACGCCGGTGGCGGAACGGGCGCAGTGCCTGCGCCGCGCGGCGCAATTGCTGGAAGAGCAGATGCAGACCCTCCTGGGCCTGATCGTGCGCGAAGCCGGCAAGTCGCTGCCCAACGCGATCGCCGAAGTGCGCGAGGCCGTGGATTTCCTGCGCTACTACGCCGACCAGGCCGAACAGGAATTCAGCAACGACACGCACCGCCCGCTGGGCACCGTGCTGTGCATCAGCCCCTGGAACTTCCCGCTGGCCATCTTCACGGGTCAGGTCGCGGCCGCCCTGGCCGCTGGCAATACCGTGGTGGCCAAGCCTGCGGAGCAGACGCCGTTGATCGCCGCGCAAGCGGTGGCCATCCTGCGCGCGGCCGGCGTGCCTGCCGGCGCCGTGCAGCTGCTGCCGGGCCGCGGCGAGACCGTGGGCGCCCAACTGGTGGCCAGCCCCGCCGTGCGCGGCGTGATGTTCACCGGGTCGACCGATGTGGCGCGCATCATTGCGCGCACGCTGGCCGACCGCCTGGACGACAACGGCCACACCATTCCGCTGATCGCCGAGACCGGCGGCCAGAACGCGATGGTGGTGGATTCGTCGGCGCTGTCCGAGCAGGTGGTGTTCGACGTGCTGAGTTCGGCTTTCGACTCGGCCGGCCAGCGCTGCTCGGCGCTGCGCGTGCTGTGCGTGCAGGAAGACAACGCCGACCACGTGCTGACGATGCTGCGCGGCGCCATGCGCGAGCTGAGCGTGGGCAATCCGGACCGCTTGTCTGTGGACGTGGGACCGGTCATCGATACCGAAGCGCGCAACGGCATCCAGCGGCACATCGAAACGATGCGCACCGCGGGCCACCGCGTGGACCAGGTCGAACTGAACGGCGAATGCCGCCATGGCACCTTCGTCGCCCCCACCATCATCGAAATCGACCACATCAGCGAACTGACGCGCGAAGTGTTCGGCCCGGTGCTGCACGTGGTGCGCTACAAGCGCGATGAACTGGACGCCTTGCTGGACGCCATCAACGGCACCGGCTACGGCCTGACGTTCGGCGTGCATACCCGCATCGACGAAACGATCGCGCACGTGACGGGGCAGGTCCACGCCGGCAACGTCTACGTCAACCGCAACATCGTGGGCGCGGTCGTGGGCGTGCAGCCCTTTGGCGGCGAATGCCTGTCGGGCACCGGCCCCAAGGCGGGCGGCCCGCTGTACATGTACCGCCTGCTGGGCACGCGTCCCGCGGGCTTGCCGCCGGCGCTGGACGCCGCGGCGCCGCTGCCGCAGCGCATGGCCTTGCCCGGCCCCACGGGCGAGACCAACACCTATATGGTCGAGCCGCGTGGCGCCGTCTACTGCGTGGCGGCTACCGAGGCCGGCGCACGGGCGCAATGGTCGGTGGCCCGCTTGACCGGCAACCATGCCTGGTTTGCGGACACGCCGGCCGCGCAGGCGCTGCTGGCCACGCTGGATGCCGAGCAGCAAGGGCAGGCGGGCATCCTGGCCGACGACGAGGTCGACCAGGCGGATTACCAGGCCGTGCTGTTCGAGGGCGATGGCGACGCCCTGCAAGCGCTGAACCAGCGCATTGCGCAGCGTCCGGGCGCGATCCTGTCGGTCCATGGCCTGACGTCCGACGCCTTGGCGGCCGGCGCGGGCTACGTGCCGGAACGCCTGCTGACCGAGCGCTCCATCAGCGTCAATACGGCCGCGGCAGGGGGCAACGCCAGCCTCATGACGATCGGTTGAAAGTGACTGGGCGGTAACCCCCGGAGCCCTGAGGTTATCGTCGAGTAACTGAGGGTTATCTCCAATATCGGGCAAGGTTGCACTGGAAGCAAAATCCGGTCGCACCTCAAGTCCGGATGTCGCAACCCGGCATCCGGACTTTGCAGAAAATGCATGCGCAGCACCTGGCCACCGCCGGGGCTGCGGTAGTAAAAGAAACCAAAAGCCTGGCTAAAAGCTCAGGTATAACAAGGCAATAAGTCCGACACCCCGGAGGATTCCCCATGAAGTTCCGCACCACTTTGAAGCTTCTCGCCGCCAGCATCGCCGCCGTTGGCATGACGGCCGCCGCGCACGCCGCCGACATCAAGCTCGGCTTTGCCGCGCCGTTGACCGGTCCGCAGTCGCACTACGGCGAAGACATGCAGAACGGCCTGAACCTGGCCCTGGAAGAAGCGAACAAGAAGGGCATCAAGGTCGATGGCCAGCCGGCCAAGTTCGTGCTGGTGTCGCGTGATGACCAGGCCGACCCGCGTGTGGGCGTCCAGGTGGCGCAACAGCTGGTCGACCAGGACGTCGTGGGCATCCTGGGCCACTTCAACTCCGGCACGACGATTCCCGCGTCGCGCGTCTACCACGAGGCCGGTCTGCCCCAGATCGCCATGGCGACGTCGCCCGAATACACCAAGCAGGGCTACGAAACCACGTTCCGCATGATGACCAGCGACACCCAGCAGGGCGCCGCGGTCGGCAAGTTCATGGTGCAGAACCTGAAGGCCAAGAAGGTCGCGATCATCGATGACCGCACCGCCTACGGCCAGGGCTTGGCCGACGAAGTCGAAAAGGCCGTCAAGGCCGCCGGTGGCGAAGTGGTCCGCCGCGAATACACGACGGACAAAGCCAACGACTTCACGGCCATCCTGACCAACATCAAGGGTTCGGCGCCTGACGCGATCTTCTACGGCGGCCTGGACGCGCAATCCGGCCCGATGAAGCGCCAGTTGGCCACGCTGGGCCTGAAGGCGCCGCTGGTGTCGGGCGAGATGACCCGCAGCGACACGTTCATCAAGCTGGCCGGCGACGCCGCTGACGGCACCTTCGCCTCGCTTGCCGGCGTGCCGCTGGACAAGATGGTCGCGGGCAAGGACTTCGAACAGCGCTACCAGGCGCGCTTCAAGAAGGCCCCCGGCGTGTATGCGCCTTACGCCTACGACGGCGCATGGAACATGATCACCGCCATCGAGCAGGCAGGATCGGCCAAGCCCGAGAAGTACCTGCCGGTGCTGGCCAAGATGGACCGCAAGGGCGCCACCAGCGAGCATATTTCCTACGACGCGAAGGGCGATCTGAAGGAAATCTCGGTCACCATCTACGAAGTCAAGAACGGCAAGTGGGAGATGGTTGAAACGATGGTCAGCCAGGCCAACTAAGGCGGGTTGAACCAGGCGGACCCCGGCCGCGCCGGCGTCCGCCCACCTTGTCCGCACTCGCCGCCCGGCGTGTGCGGCGCGCACCCCGCGCCCGGCCCGTAACGGCTCCGGCTGCGCGTCCCGCGCGACTTTTCCAGGCTTATTTCCGCGGCCCCTATGGATATCTTCATTCAACAACTGATTAACGGCGTCACGCTAGGCAGCGTGTACGCCCTGGTCGCCCTTGGCTACACCATGGTGTACGGCATCATCGGGCTGATCAACTTCGCGCATGGCGACGTCGTCATGATCGGCGCCATGGCGGCCACGACGATCGCCATTTCGCTGGTGGGCGGCGACCCCGGCGTGTCCGCCTTCGTGGTGCTGGGCGTGGGCTTGCTGGTGTCCGTGCCGCTGTGCATGGCGGTGGGCTGGACGGCAGAGCGGGTGGCCTATCGGCCGCTGCGCCGCGCGCCGCGCCTGGCGGCGCTGATCACGGCGATCGGCGTGTCCATCATCCTGCAGAACGTGGCAATGATGGGTTGGGGCCGCAATTACCTGAATTTCCCCCAGGTGCTGTCGCCGCACGTGTTCGAATTCGCCGGCGCCCGCATGAGCACGCTGCAGATCGCCATCGTGGTGATCGCGGCGCTGATCATGGGCGGCCTGCTGGCCGTGGTGCACAAGACCCGCCTGGGCACGGCGATGCGCGCCACCGCGCAGAACCGCGAAGTGGCGGGCCTGATGGGCGTGAACATCAATACGGTCATTTCGGCGGCGTTCCTGATCGGGTCGGCGCTGGCCGCCGTGGCGGGCATGATGGTCGCGACCTATTACGGCGTGTCCCAATACACGATGGGCTTCATGCTGGGCCTGAAGGCCTTCACGGCCGCCGTGCTGGGCGGTATCGGCAACATGGTGGGCGCCATGGCCGGCGGCTTGCTGCTGGGCATTATCGAATCGCTGGGCGCCGGCTATATCGGCGACCTCACCGGCGGCTTCCTCGGCAGCCATTACCAGGACGTGTTCGCGTTCTTCGTGCTGGTGCTGGTGTTGATCTTCCGTCCGTCCGGCTTGTTGGGCGAACGTGTGGGAGACCGCGCATGAGTTCCTCGTTGAAAGCGAGCGGGCTGTCGACCCGCAACCTGATCGGCATCGCGCTGATCGGCATCGTGCTGGCGGTGCTGCCCTTTGTGATCGGCATGGCCGGCCAGAGCTGGGTGCGCATCCTGAACTTCGCGTTGCTGTACGTGATGCTGTCGCTGGGCCTGAACATCGTGGTGGGCTTTGCCGGCCTGCTGGATCTGGGCTATATCGCGTTCTACGCGGTGGGCGCCTACACGTGGGCCTTGCTGGCGTCGCCGCACTTCGGGCTGCATCTGCCGTTCTGGGCGATCCTGCCGATCGCGCTGGCCGTGGCGTGCCTGTTCGGCGTGCTGCTGGGGGCCCCCACGCTGAAGTTGCGGGGGGATTACCTGGCCATCGTGACTTTGGGCTTCGGGGAAATCATCCGTATCTTCCTGAACAACCTGAACGCCCCCATCAACATCACGAACGGGCCGCAGGGCATCAATCGCATCGACACCTTCAAGGTGGGCGAATTCGCGTTCGGGCGGACGGAAAGCCTTTTCGGCATCCGCTTTACCGGGCCTGAGAAGTACTACTACCTGCTGCTGGCACTGACGCTCATCATCATCGTGGTGTGCGTGCGCCTGCAGAATTCGCGCATTGGCCGAGCGTGGGAAGCCATTCGTGAAGACGAGATCGCCGCCAAGGCGATGGGCATCAACACCCGCAACATCAAGCTGCTGGCGTTCGCGATGGGCGCCTCGTTCGGCGGCGTGGCGGGCGCGCTGTTCGCGTCGATGCAAGGCTTTGTCAGCCCCGAGAGCTTCTCGCTGATGGAATCGATCTCGATCCTGTGCATGGTGGTGCTGGGCGGCATGGGCCATATCCCGGGCGTGATCCTGGGCGCGCTGATCCTGGCCGCATTGCCGGAATTCCTGCGGGCGGTCGTCGAGCCGTTCCAGCATATGGTGTTCGGCGCCGTGATCCTGGACCCTGAAGGCATCCGCATGCTGCTGTTCGGCCTGGCGATGGTGTGCGTCATGCTGTTCCGTCCCGCGGGCCTGTGGCCGTCGGCGGTGCGCAAGCGTGAACTGGCCACCAAGGCGCAAGGAGGCGCGGCATGAGCAAACTGCTGCAAGCCCAGGGCCTGGGCAAACGCTTCGGCGGCCTGCAGGCCTTGTCGGACGTCAGTTTCGACATCGAGCAAGGCGAGATCTATGGCCTGATCGGCCCGAACGGCGCGGGCAAGACCACGCTGTTCAACGTGCTGACCGGCCTGTACATCCCGGAAGAGGGCAGCTGCACCTTCAATGGCGAATCCATGTCGGGCAAGAAGCCGCATGAAGTCGCCTTCGCAGGCCTGGCGCGCACCTTCCAGAACATCCGCCTGTTCGCGAACCTGTCGGCCATCGAGAACGTGATGATCGGGCGCCACATGCGCACCAAGGCGGGCGTGCTGGGCGCCGTGCTGCGCACGCGCAGCACGCGGGCCGAAGAGGCCGCCATCGAAGCGCGGGCGCAAGAGTTGCTGGACTACGTGGGCATCGGCCATCGCGCCAACGACGTCGCGCGTTCGCTGCCTTACGGCGACCAGCGCCGTCTTGAGATCGCGCGCGCCCTGGCGACGGATCCCAAGCTGCTGGCGCTGGATGAACCCGCCGCCGGCATGAACGCGTCGGAAACCGTGGTGCTGCGCAAGCTGGTCGAGAAGATCCGCGACGACGGCGTCACGGTGCTGCTGATCGAACACGACATGAAGCTGGTCATGGGGCTGTGCGACCGCGTGCTGGTGCTGGAGTACGGCAAGGTGCTGGCGATGGGCAAGCCCGCCCAGGTGCAACGCGATCCCAAGGTCATCGAAGCGTATCTGGGCGCCGGCGCGGCGCAGGACCCGCTGATTCACAAAGAGAACCCGGCAACATGACGGCATCCCAACCTTTATTGGAACTGCGCGGTCTGCAGGTCGCCTACGGCGGCATCCGCGCGGTGCGCGGGATCGACCTGCGCGTGGACGACGGCGAACTCGTGTGCCTGATCGGCGCCAACGGCGCCGGCAAGAGCACGACATTGCGCGCCATTTGCGGCCTGGTGCCGCTGGCGGGCGGTGAAGTCGTTTATGGCGGCCATTCGATCGGCGGTCAGAAGTCGCATGAACTGGTCCGCAAGGGCCTGGTCATGGTGCCGGAAGGCCGTGGCATCTTCGGCCAGCTGACCATCGAGGAAAACCTGGCGATGGGCGCGTACATCCGCCGCGATGCGGCGCAGGTCCGCCAGGACACCGACCGCGTCTTCACCCTGTTCCCGCGCCTGGCCGAACGCCGCAAGCAGGCGGCGGGCACCTTGTCCGGGGGCGAGCAGCAGATGGTGGCGATGGGCCGTGCGATGATCGCCCGCCCCAAGCTGCTGCTGCTGGACGAGCCGTCGATGGGCTTGGCGCCCCTGATGGTCGAGAAGGTCTTCGAGGTGGTGCGCACCATCGCCCGCGAAGGCGTCACGATCCTGCTGATCGAGCAGAACGCGCGCCTGGCGCTGGAGAACAGCCATCGCGGCTATGTGATGGAGTCGGGTGAGATCATCCTGTCCGGGCCCGCCGGCGACATGCTGCACGATCCCAAGGTGCGCGCGGCCTATCTGGGCGAGTCCGAGTAGGGCGCGGCTGATCTTGGGTGCGGGGCGGCAGGGCTTAGCGCTTGCGGATGTCAAGGTTCTTTAGCCGCCGAGGCTGCCCTGCGCCATTCCGATGCTCGCCCCGGTGGGGCTGCGCTTCGGATGGCTCCGGGGTCCTCGGCTGACGGCCGCCTCATGCGTTGGTTTGAGACCCCGTTCACGGGAAAATGCCGTGAGCCGGTGGCCGGGCGGAGGGATCCGAAGCGCAGCCCCACCGGGGCGAGCATCGGAATCCCGCAGTCCGGACGCCGGCGGCTCAAGAACCCTGCCTCACAAAACCGACCGCCAGCAATGCTGCCAAAACAAAGCGCTAAGCCGGCGCGCGTTCACGGTCGACGGCCATGACCACGCCGCCCTCGATCAGTGCGTCGATTTCCTGCTGGCCGTAGCCGAACTCCCCCAGGATCGCGACGGTGTCTTCGCCCAGCCTGGGCGCCGCGCGGTGGTATTGCGCGGGCGTGGCCGACAGCTTTACGGGCATGCCTACGGTGCGCACCTTGCCGGCCACCGGGTGATCCTGTTCCACCACCATGCCGCGCGCCAACGTCTGCGGATGCGACAGCGCCTGCGCGATCGAATGCACCGGGCCGGCGGGCACGCCGGCCTTGTCGAAAACGTCCAGCCATTCCTGCGCGCTGCGTGTCTCCAGGATGGCCGACATCTCCGCCACCAGTTCGTCGCGGTTATTCATGCGGTCGCGGTTGCGGGCGTAGCGGGGATCGTCCGCCCACTCTGGCTTGCCCAGTGCTTGCGCGATGCGCTGCCAGTTTTTCTCGTTCGCGCCGCCGATGATGATCCAGTCCGTGCCCGTGGGGAACGCCTGGTAGGGCGCGCTCAGCACATGCGCCGAACCTGTGGGGCCGGGAGAGACGCCGCTGCCGAAGTAGATCGCGGCGTGCCAGTACAGCTGTTGCAGGCTGGCTTCCAGCAGCGAGGTCTCGACGATCTGGCCTTCTCCGGTACGCAGCTTGTGCTGATAGGCGGCCAGCACGCCAAACGCCGCCAGCAGGCCCGCATTGATGTCCGCGACGGAGTTGCCGGTACGCAGCGGCGGGCCGCCGGGTTCGCCGGTAATGGCCATCAGGCCGGAGAAGCCCTGCGCCACCAGGTCGAAGCCGCCCTTGTCGGCGTAGGGCCCGGTGGTGCCGTATCCCGATACGGCGCAATAGATCAGGCCCGGGTTCTCCTGGCGCAGCGTGTCGTAGCCCAGCCCCAACTTTTCCATCGTGCCCTTGCGGAAGTTCTCGGTCACGACGTCGGCGTCGCGGATCATGCGCAGCAGGACCTTCTTGCCTTCGGGGTGCTTCAAGTCCAGGGCGATGGCGCGCTTGTTGCGGTTGAGCATGAGGTAGGGCGCCGAGATGCCGTTGATCTGCGGATCGCGATACTGCCGGGAGTCGTCGCCGCCATCGATCTTTTCGACCTTGATGACGTCGGCGCCCAGGTCGGCCAGCATCATGCCGCAGGTCGGGCCGGCCATGATCTGCGACAGTTCGATCACGCGCATGCCGGCCAGCGCGCCGGCGGGCGTATCGGAGGGGGAGGAGGGCGGGCGGCCGGGGCCGCGGATGTCGTTATGCATGCAGGTTTCCTTGATCCGCGTTCAGCGGCCGTTGAATTGCGGTTTGGCCTTGGCGAGGAAGGCGCGGTAGCCGGTACGGAAGTCCTCGGTGTCGAAGCAGTCGAAGGCTTCGTCGCGGTCGGCGTCGGTCAATGTCTTGCCCTGGACCAGGTTGCGCACGAATTTCTTGTGCCAGCGGGCGACTAGCGGCGCGCCGTCGGCGATGCGGCGCGCGGCGGCCTGGGCTTGCTCGGCGACTTGGCCGTCTGGCACGACGCGCGTGACTACGCCCAGGCGCAATGCTTCGGCGGCGTCGAAGATCGTTCCTTCCAGCAGGACTTGCAGCGCGGTGGTCGGCCCCACCAGGCGCACCAGCGGCGCCAGTTCCGAATACGACATCACCAGCCCCAGGTTCTTGATCGGGACGCCGAACCGCGAGCTTTCGCCGCAGATCCGCAGGTCAGCCAGGCTGGCGATCTCCAGCCCGCCGCCCACGCAGATGCCATGTATCTGCGCCACCACCGGGTGGCGGCAGCCGCCGATGGCCTCGATGGTGCGGCGCATGACGGCGCCGTATTCCACCGCCTGCCGCTTGTTGCTGCGCGCCGTTTCGAATTCGCTGATGTCGTTGCCGGGCGAGAACGCTTTTTCACCCGCGCCGCGCAGCAGCACGCAGCGCACGCTGTCGTCGCGGTCCAGTTGCAGGAAGATGTCGCCAAGCAGACGCCAGCCGTCGATGGTGAAGGCGTTGAGTTTGTCGGGCCGGTTCAGCACGACGGTCGCGATGTCGCCGTCGCGCTGCAGCAGGATGGGCGTGGAGTCGGTGGTAGAGGGGGCGCTCATGAGGTTCCTTTCATCTGGCGCGGGGGCGAGGACCCCCGCAGGGGATCACTGTTTGGTCAGGCCAAGGCTGGCGGTGAGCTTGCCGTACTTGGTCCATTCGTCGCGCACATAGGCGGCGAAGGCCGCGGGGGTCTGCGGCCCGCCGCCCAGGTCCATGCCCTGGTCGGCCAGCTTGGCCGCGATCTCGGGATCGGCCAGGGTCTGGGCCAGCGCCCGGTCCAGCTTGTCCATGATCGGACGCGGCAGTTGCGCCGGAGCCAGCACCGCATACCACTGCACGATGTCCAGGCCCTTGATGCCGGACTCCGCCAGGGTGGGCACGTCGGGCAGCCGCTTGCTGCGTTCGGCGCTGGTGACCGCCAGCGGGCGCAGCTTGCCGGCCTGGATCTGGTTGATGGCGCCGGGCAGTGTGTCGAAATTCATGTCCACGTTGCCGCCCAGCAGGTCGGTCATGGCCTGGCCGCTGCCCTTGTAAGGCACGTGCTCCATGGAAACGCCGGCGATCTGCGAGAAGCGCGCCGCGCTCAGATGTTGCGGGCTGCCCATGCCGGACGAGGCGTAGAGCAGCTGCTTGGGCTTGGCGCGAGCGTCATCCACCAGGTTCTGGACGGTGGCGTAGCGGTGCTTGGCCGGATTCACGACCAGCACATTGGGCACCGAGCCGATGTAGCGCACCGCGGTGAAATCCCGGATGGGATCGATGCTGGATTGCACGACATAGGGCGCGGCGACCGTGGACTGCATGTTCGCCAGCAGCAGCGTGTAGCCGTCGGGGTCCGCCTTTGCCACGTAGTCGGCGGCGATCAGGCCCGACGCGCCCGGCTTGTTCTCGACCACGATCTGCTGGCCAAGCAGGGTGGACAGGCGCGCGGACAGAATGCGCGCCGAGACGTCGGTGCCGCCGCCGGGCACAAAACCCACGACCAGCCGGATGGGGCGTTCTGGCCACTTCGCCGGGTCCTGCGCCAGGGCGGGGCTGGCGGCGGCCACGCTGACGGCCAACGCCAGCGCGCCCGTCCAGGCGCGAGCATGCTTGTTCATATGGAGTCTCCTTGGTGGATGGGACCTGCCCCGGTGTGGCTTGATTTATGATGGGGTCAGGTTGGTATTCCTTTGGTGTTTGGTATACCAGATACAAAAATAATCGATGTTGTGAGCGTGAACAACCCATGGCTAACCCTGAAAGTCCGATCCCGGAAGTGTCCGTCCCCGATTTGGCCATCCACCACCCGACCCTGCCGGCGGTCGTGGCCGAGCGCCTGCGGCAGCTGATCATCGACGGCACGTTGAAACCCGGCACCTGGCTCAATGAGCGGGACCTGTGCGATCAATTGAAGATTTCACGCACGCCGTTGCGCGAGGCCTACCGGATGCTGGCCTCGGACGGCCTGGTGGCGCTGCAGCCCAAGCGCGGGGCGATGGTGATCGAGTTGTCGGCCGACGACATCGAGAACATTTTCGATGTGCTGTCCGTGCTGGAGGGATTGGCCGTGCGCAGCGCCGCCGAGCGCGCGTCCGAGGCGGAGCTGGCCGAGATTGCGCGTCTGCATGCGCAGATGCTTGAGAACTACGAGAAGCGGGATATCCGCGCCTATTTCGCGGCCAGCATGGGCACGCATATCGCCATCAACCGCGCCGCGCACAATCCCGCGCTGACGCAGTCCTATGACCGGCTGAACCTGCAGGTGCAGGCCTTGCGCTACAAGTCCAACTTCGATCTGGACGAATGGACGACGGCGGTCGCGGACCACGAGGCCTTCGTCCAGGCGCTGATGGCGCGCGACGGCAAGCGCGCCGAAACGCTGATCCGCAAGCACGTGGGCGGCAAGAAGGCCTACAACCTTCGTGGCCGCCCGGGGGCTGCAGTCAAGGCCTGACCCTGGCGCGCGCCGGTCAGGCCGGCTGGGCCGTCAGTTGCTGCTTGCCGATCCGCAGGGCGATCACGGCGGCGATCAAGCCCGTGGCGCCCGAAATGATGAAGGCCATCATGTAGCTGCCTTGCGCTTCGCGGATGGCGCCGGCCATCCAGGCGGCGGTGGCCGCGCCCAACTGGTGGCCTGCGACGATCCAGCCGAAGACGATCGCCGCGTCGCGCTCGCCGAACGCTTCCGTCGTCAGGCGTAGCGTGGGCGGCACGGTGGCGATCCAGTCCAGGCCGAAGAAGATCGCGAAGATCGACAGGCTGTAGAACGAGAAGTCGGAATAGGGCAGGTAGATCAGCGACAGGCCGCGCAGCGCGTAGTAGGCGAAGAGCAGCTTGCGCGGGTCGTAGCGGTCAGTCAGCCAGCCCGAGGCCGTGGTGCCCACCAGATCGAAGATGCCCATGATCGCCAGCAGGCCGGCGGCCTGCACTTCCAGCATGCCGTGATCGCCGCAAAGCGCGATCAGGTGCGTGCCCACCAGTCCGTTGGTGGTGAAGCCGCAGATGAAGAAGGTCGCGAACAGGAACCAGAACGTGCGGGTCTTGGCGGCGCGGGCCAGGGCGCCGAAGGTGGCGGCCACCATGCCGGTGCGCGGCGCGGCGGGGGCGGGCGGCGCATTCGGGTCGCTGCCGAACGGCACCAGGCCGACGCTTGACGGACGGTCAGGCACCAGCCACCAGGCCAGCGGGACCAGCGCCGCGGCGGCGGCGGCCACCGTCCAGACCACGCGGGTCCAGTCGCCGGAGGAAGCCAGCGTGGCCAGCACCGGCAGGAATACCAGCGTGCCGCTTGCGGTGCTGGCGGTCAGCAGGCCCATCACCAGGCCGCGGTGCTTGGTGAACCATCGGTTGACGATGGTGGCGCCCAGCACCGAAGCCACTGCGCCCGAGCTGATGCCCGAGAACACGCCCCAGGTCATGAGCAGGTGCCAGGGTTCGGTCATGTAGGCGCTGACGGCGCTGGACGCGGACATCAGGACGAGCGCGCCGATCAGGATGCGCCGCAAGCCGAACCGCTCCATCGCGGCGGCGGCGAAGGGGCCGATCAGGCCATACAGGAAGATGCCGACGGCAGCCGCGAACGAGATCGAGCTTCGGCTCCAGCCGAATGCTTCTTCCAGCGGCACCAGCAAGACGCTTGGCGACGAGCGCAGCCCCGCCGACACCAGCAACGATAGGAAAATCACCGCGACCACGACAAAAGCGTACTTTTGGCCGGCGCGCCGGAACGGGATGGGGGGGTGGGCTATACTCATGTTACTGACCGGTACGTATTTAGGTTTGCGAATAGTACGTACCGGTCAGTAACATCGTCAAGAAATATTTGATGGAGACCCGAATGGCCAGCAAATCCTCCGCCCCGTCCGCCACCCCGGACCAGCCGGCAACCAAGCCGCTGCTGGCGGCCGACCGCATCCGCAAGACCGCGCGCGAAATGTTCTATCGCGACGGGATCCGGGCGGTCGGAGTCGACGCCATCGTGACCCAGGCGGGCGTGACCAAACCCAGCCTGTACCGCAGCTTTTCGTCCAAGGACGAGCTGGCGGCGACTTACCTGCGCGACTACGACGCTGAATTCTGGGCGCGTTTCGATGGCGCATGCGCCGCGCATCCGGGCGATCCGCGCGCGCAACTGCTGGAATACCTGTCGGGCTTGAGCAAGCGCGCCGTGCTGAGCGGTTACCGCGGCTGCGGGCTCACCAATGCGGCGGTGGAGTATCCCGAACCCGAGCATCCGGCCCGGGCGGTCGCCGTCGAACACAAGCTGGAATTGCGCCGCCGGTTAAACGAGATGGCGGCCGGCATGGGGGCGGGCGACCCGCAAGCGCTGGCCGACGGATTGCTGCTCTTGATCGAGGGCGCGTTCGTTTCCAGCCAGCTGTTTGGCGAGGGCGGGCCGGCGGGCCGGGTGGCCGAGATGGCCGATAAGCTGATCCAGGCCCACCTGCCTGGCTGAAAGACGTATTGCGCTGCACAAAAGCAGTGCTTAATGTGGTGCCGCATGCACCGTAATGGTGGTGTTTGTACCCATTGCGCAACGAACAAATTAATGGTTGATGTTTTCGTTGCAACGCAGCAAACGCGGATCTAACATGAACTCGTGTTGTTCCACATCGCGCTTTCTCAAGGAGAGAATCATGAGCGATACCGCGTTGAAAAATGCCCGTATGTCGGATGCGCTGGAGCGGTCCCTGATCCGCGAGGCCGTCAAAGCGGAAACCCTGTCCGGCCCCTTCGCCCGCGGCTCCTGGCTGCGCCTGAAGACGCGCCTGGCTTCGTGGGGCGGCGCCGTCGGCGAAGTTTTGCACGACATGGACGCCGGCCGGCAGCAGCATCCGGTCATCTCCGCCCGCCACTGAGCGCAAGCGGTCCGCCAGAAAAAACGCCAGCGATTGCTGGCGTTTTTTTTAGTAGTAGCGTGGTCGCAAGGCTCGGCCCAGTCGCGGCTCAGACCACCATGTCGACCAGCAGGTAGCCGTCCAGGATCACGATGCCGACCGTGGCGCTGACCGCGGCCCACGCCCAGGCGCCGCGCAACGCGTGCTGGCCCATGACGCCCTTGCGGCAGGCCAGCACGACCAGCGGCCCCAATGCGAAGGGCAGCGCCAGGCTCAGGATGACCTGGCTAAGCACCAGCAGTTCGTCGGGATCCTTGCCGCCCGTGAAGACCAGCAGGCCGACGGCGGCGGCGCCCGCGATCAATCGGGTCATCAGCGCGCGCCGGCGGTCCGACCAGTTGCTGCGGATCTGGAAACCCTTGGACAGGATGCGCCCGGCCAGCACGCCCGTGATCGTGGAGCTTTGGCCGGCGGCGTAGAGCGCCACGGCGAAGACGATCGCGGCGCCGATGCCCAGCGTCTGGCCGATCACGGCGTGGGCGTCGTCCAGGCTGGACACGATCAACCCCGACCCCGACAGCGAGGCCGCCGCCACGATCATGATCGCCGAGTTGATCAGCATGGCCACGCCCAGGGACACGATCGTGTCGTTGCGGGCCACGCGCATCGCCATGTCGAGCGCGGACGGCGGCAGCGCCTTCGCGCGTTCGGCCAGCGACCCGGAGTGCAGATAGAGGTTGTGCGGCATCAGCGTCGCGCCCAGGATGCCCAGGGCGATCAGGAAGCCTTGCGGGTCGCGCAGCGCATGGCCGGTTTGCGTGACGCCGTGCGCCACTTCCGTCCACGCCGGATTGGCCTTGAACAGCAGGTAGACGAACGACGCGGCCACCACCGCCAGCAGCAGGGCGATGACGCGTTCATGGCGATCGGCGTTGCCGCGGGTCAGGGCCAGCACGGCGAAGGTGCCGACTCCGGTCACCGCGACCCCTGCGATCAATGGCAGGCCGAACAGCAGGCGCAGCGCGATCGCGCCGCCGATCAGCTCGGCCAGTGCGGTCGCCAGGATGGCGGCTTCCCCCGCCAGCCAGGCCGCCTTGGACCAGCGCGGCGACAAGTGGCGGGCCGTCAGCGTCGCCAGATCCTGCCCGGTGGCCAGCGCCAGGCGCGATACCAGGATCTGGAAACCCAGCGCCAGGAACGCCGAGGTGATGACGACCATCAGCAGCCCGTAGCCGAAGCCGCTGCCGCCGGCGATGTCGGTGGCCCAGTTGCCCGGATCGATGTAGCCCACGGCCACCAGGATGCCGGAACCGACCATGCGCCGCAGATTCGCCGACACTTGGGCGTCTTGCGCCAGGGCGGCTTTGCCGCCCGATATCGCGTAGATGAATCCGGTCATACGACACTCCTGAGAATGATTCTCATTGTCTAGAAGAGAGTGCCGGCCGTCAAATTGATTTTGGGCAAGACCGGGATAGGGGCGCCCAATGGCGCGTCCCATCGGGACACACCATTGGGGCAGGGAGGGGTCAGGACTTGAGCTTGGCGTCCATGGTGATCTTGGCCTTGAGCACCTTCGACACGGGGCATCCCGTCTCGGCCTTGCGGGCAGCTTCCTCGAACGCTTGCGCGGTGGCGCCCGGGATGACGGCTTCCACGGTCAAGTGGACGGCGGTAATGGAAAAGCCATCGTCCACTTTATCCAGCGTGACTTCGGCCTTGGTGTCCAGGCTGGTGGCAACCATGCCCGATTCGGACAGGATGTTGGACAGCGCCATGGTGAAGCAGCCGGCGTGGGCCGCGCCCAGCAGTTCCTCGGGGTTGGTGCCCGGGGTATCGCCAAAGCGCGTATTGAAGCCGTAGGGCTGGCTCTTGAGCGCGCCGCTTTGGGTGGAGATCGTGCCCTTGCCAGTCTTCAGATCGCCCGACCAGGCGGCGGATGCGGTTTTCTTCATGGTGACTCCTGTTTAAGGGGGGCGCGCCCGTCACGGGCGCGTCCGGTGCAGGGATGCGATCCGCCGCTGCGGGCGGTGCATGTTGCCGGAAACGGCATGGTTGATGATACGGCCAGCCTGGGGGGCGGGCGCGGAATCCACCGGTGCGCAACGGCAAGCCGATGTAACGGCGCGCCAAAGTGCGCCGGCGCCATCAGGCAAAATAGCGCCATCGCTTTCATTCAACTCGAAGAGCCTGCTGTCTATGTCACGCCATTTCCTGCGTTACGCCTGCGCCGCCGCGCTGGTCTTTCCCGTTTTGTCCGCCCATGCCGACGTCGTGATCGGCGTGAACGTGTCGACCACGGGCCCCGCCGCGGCCATCGGCATCCAGACCAACAACGCGATCCGCCTGTGGCCGAACACGCTGGGCGGCGAGCCGGCGCGCTACGTGGTGCTGGACGACGGCACCGATGTCAGCCGCGCGGTGAAGAACATGCGCAAGCTGACCTCCGAAGACAAGGTCGACGCCATCGTCGGCCCCAACACCACGGCGGCGGCGTTGGCCGGACTGGACTTGCTGGCCGAAACCGGGACGCCGATGGTCGCGCTGGCGGCTTCCAGCGTCATCGTGGAACCCTTGTCGGACCCCAAGCGCACCTGGGCGTTCAAGATGCCGCAGAACGATTCGCTGATGGCGACCGTGCTGGTGGAAGACATGAAGAAGAAGGGCTTGAAGAACGTGGCCTTCATCGGTTTCGCGGATTCCTACGGCGACAGCTGGTGGAAGGAATTCACTGCCGCCGCTGGCAACGACCTGAAGATCGTGGCGCAGGAGCGCTTCCAGCGTACCGACGCGTCGGTCGTGGGCCAGGCGCTGAAGGTCATCGCCGCCAAGCCGGACGCCGTGCTGATCGCCGGCGCCGGCACGCCGTCCGCCTTGCCCCAGAAGACGCTGCTGGAACGCGGGTACACCGGCGCCATCTACCAGACCCACGGCATCGGCACGCTGGAATTCCTGCAGGTCGGCGGCAAGGACGTCGAGGGCACCCTGTTCCCGACCGGCCCCGGCGTGGTGGCGCGAGAGCTGCCCGACAGCAACCCGGTCAAGAAGGTGGCCGTGGCGTTCGCCGACAAGTACGAAGGTCAGTACGGCGCCAACACGCTGACGCAATTCGCGGGCGACGCGTATGGCGCCTGGATGCTGCTGGACTCGGCAGTGGCCCGGGCGCTGAAGACGGGCGCCAAGCCGGGGACGCCGGAATTCCGAGCGGCCTTGCGCGACGCGCTGGAGAACACGCGCGACCTGGTCGTGCCCAACGGCGTGCTGAATATTTCGAAGGACAACCATCAGGGTTTCGATGAACGCGCCCGCGTGATGGGCATCGTCAAGAACGGCCGGTTTTCCTACGCGCACTAGGCGAAAACATAGTTTTCTACCTTTCGTAGCATTTACTGATGTCCCATAGGGCATCAGTCCCCAAAAGCAGGCTCAGGCCTGCTTTTTCACGCCCATATGATTCGTATCGAAATCATTTAATAGCGTATTATTTTTAGTGAAGCCATGCACCTAGAAATAAATTCGGGAGAAAAAATCCATGACCTTGCTCCGATCCAGACGCTTGCTGTTGGCCTTGAGCCTCGGCGTGTTGGCCGCGTGTTCCGACTCGGGGGCCGATAAGGCCGCGCCGGCGGCGGGTGGCGCGCCAGCGGGCGCGACGAGCACGTTGGAAGCGGCCAAGGCCGCTGGCAAGATCCGCATCGGCTACGCCAACGAGGCGCCGTTCGCCTATATGGACAGCAAAGAGGCCAAGGTCACCGGCGAATCCGTCGAGATCGCCCGCGTCGTGCTCAAGCGCATGGGCATCAACGAAGTCGAAGGCGTGCTGACCGAGTTCGGCTCCTTGATTCCGGGCTTGGCCGCCAAGCGTTTCGACATCATCGCCGCCGGCATGTACGTCACGCCGGAGCGTTGCCAGCAGGTGGCGTTCTCGGACCCGACGTACGGGGTGGGCGAGGCCTTCCTGGTCAAGCAGGGCAACCCCAAGAACCTGCACAGCTATGAAGACGTGGTGAAGAACCCCGACGCCAAGCTGGGCGTCGTGGTGGGCGCCATCGAGGGTGACTACGCCCAGAAAGTGAAAATCCCCGCCGGGCAGGTGGTGGTGTTTCCGGACGCCGTCAGCGCGTTGTCCGGCGTGCAGGCCGGCCGGGCCGACGCCTATGCGGCCACCGCGCTGACCATCAACGACCTGATGGGCAAGACGCAGGACGGCAGCGGCCTGGAGAAGGCCGACCCGTTCACGGACCCCGTGATCGACGGCAAGGGCGTGCGCGGCTACGGCGCCTACGCGTTCCGCACCGATGACAAGGCTTTCGCCGACGCCTTCAATGCGGAACTGGCCAAGTACATCGGCACCGATGAACACAAGAAGCTGGTGGCGCCTTTTGGCTTCACCGATCAGGAGCTGCCCCAGGGCGTGACCGCCGCCAAGCTCTGCGCCGGACAATAAGGGGCGCCGATGCAACTGATTTCAGAGCACATCGCGGAGCTGGTGCCGCCCCTGCTTGAGGGGCCGGTCGTCACGCTGGAAATCATGGCCGGCGCGGTCGTGCTGGCCGTGCCCCTGGCCCTGGCTTCCGGCATCGGGCGCATGTCGCCGCTGCGGCCGGTGCGCTGGCTGGCATCCGTCTATGTCGAAGTCTTCCGGGGCACGTCGGCCCTGGTGCAGCTGTTCTGGTTCTATTTCGTGCTGCCGCTGTTCGGCGTCCAGTTGCCGGCCATGCTGGTGGGGATCGTCGTGCTGGCGTTGAACGCCGGCGCCTATGGGGCCGAAGTGGTGCGCGGCGCCATCCGCGCCGTGCCGCCAGGGCAGCGCGAGGCCGGCGTGGCGCTGAACCTGACCCGTGCCCAGATCCTGCGCCGCATCGTCGTGCCGCAGGCGATACCCGCCATGCTGCCGCCTGCGGGCAACCTGCTGATCGAACTGATGAAGAACACGGCGCTGGTGTCGCTGATCACCATCACCGACCTGACCTTCCGCGGCCAGCTGCTGCGCAGCGAAACGCTGCGCACGACGGAAATCTTCGCCTTGATGCTGCTGATGTATTTCGGAGTGGCCTTGTTGATCACGGCGGGCGTGCGCCTGCTTGAACGGAGGGTCCGCGTCCGATGACACCGGTATTCGATTGGTCTTTCGCGCTGGAGATCCTGCCCACGCTGGGCTCCGCCCTCATCATCACCATCCAGGCGACGGTGCTGGGCATGCTGGTGGCGGTCACGCTCGGTTTGGTGCTGGCGATGCTGCGGCGTTCGCGGCTGCGCATCGTGTCGCTGCCCACGGCGTTCGTCATCGAGTTCGTGCGCAGCACGCCGCTGCTGGTGCAGATGTATTTCCTGTTCTATGTGCTGCCGTTGACGGGGGCGCAGATGTCGCCGCTCACGACCGGTATCGTGGCGCTGGGGCTGCACTATGCCGCCTATTGCGCCGAGGTGTACCGCGCCGGCATCGAGGCGGTGCCCCGTGGTCAATGGGAAGCGGCCACCGCCTTGAACATGTCGCGCTGGCGCACCGCCGTCGGCGTCGTGCTGCCGCAGGCGATTCCGCCCGTGGTGCCGGCGCTGGGCAACTACCTGGTGGCGATGTTCAAGGACACGCCGCTGCTGTCGGCCATCACCGTGGTGGAGCTGCTGCAGCAAAGCAAGATGATCGGGTCCGCGACGTTCCGGTACACCGAACCCCTGACGCTGGTGGGCCTGCTGTTCCTGGCCTTGAGCCTGGTGGCGGCATGGGGCGTGCGCGGCCTGGAGGCCCGCCTGCAACGATATGGAGGAAAGCGATGAGCGCCAGCTTGAACATCAAGAATCTGCATAAGCGATACGGAGAGCTGGAGGTGCTGCGCGGCATCAATCTGGAGATTCCGGCAGGCCAGACCGTGGCGGTGATCGGCCCGTCGGGATCGGGCAAGTCCACCTTGCTGCGCGTGCTGATGACGCTGGACCAGCCGACCAGCGGTGACATCGAGGTCGACGGGCAGTCGATGTGGAAGGACGAACAGGGCCGCCCCGTGGGCGCCAACTCCGAACACCTGCGCCGCGTGCGCGGCAAGATCGGCATGGTGTTCCAGCACTTCAACCTGTTCCCGCACATGACGGCGCTGGGCAACGCGATGGAAGCGCCGGTGCACGTGCTGGGCATGCCGAAAGACCAGGCGCGCGAGCGCGCCGTGGAATACCTCGACATGGTGGGCCTGGGCGACAAGCTGGATGTCTATCCCGCGCAGTTGTCCGGCGGCCAGAAGCAGCGCGTGGGCATCGCCCGCGCGCTGGCCATGTGCCCCGAGATCATGTTGTTCGACGAAGTCACGTCCGCGCTGGATCCGGAGCTTGTCGGCGGCATCCTGCAGATCCTGCGGGACTTGTCCGCCCGGCGCAGCATGACGATGATCATCGTCACCCACCAGATGAAGTTCGCCGAACGCAGCTCGGACCGCACGCTGTTCTTCGACGAGGGCAATATCGTCGAGGATGCCGAGTCCCCGGTGCTGTTCAGCCAGCCGAAAGAAGCGCGCACACGCCAGTTCCTGGACAGCGTGATCGAAGGCCAGTAGCGGTTGCGCGAGGGCCGCATTTAACCCTGACGGGGGCGTTGGGATTGGGATCGAGGCCAACGGCGGGCGCTATGCTGTGGCGTCCAACGGCCCGGAGGCCCCAGCATGAGTCACCTGTTCAGTCCCACGGCGGTCGGCAATGTCCCGCTCGCCAACCGCATCGTCATCGCGCCCATGTGCGAATACTCGGCCGAAGAGGGCTGTGCCACCGACTGGCACATGATCCATCTGGGCCATCTGGCCCTGTCGGGCGCGGCGTTGCTGTTCACGGAAGCCACCGCAGTCGAAGCCGATGGCCGCATCTCGCCGGGGGACTTGGGCCTGTGGTCGGACGAGACAGAGGCCGCCCTGGGCCGCGTGGTGGCAGCGGTGCGCCGCTATTCCCCCATCAAGCTCGGCATTCAGCTGGGCCACGCCGGCCGCAAGGCGTCCAGCGATGCGCCCTGGAACGGCGGCCAGCTCGTCCCGCCGGCCAACGGCGGCTGGCAGGGCTGGGCGCCGTCGGCCATTGCGCACAATGCGACTGAACCTGCGCCGCATGCGTTGGACGAAGCGGGCCTGACGCGCGTGCGCGACGCGTTCGTGGATAGCGCCCGCCGCGCCATCCGCCTGGGCTTTGATGCCATCGAACTGCATGCCGCCCACGGCTACCTGCTGCACCAGTTCCTGTCGCCCTTGTCCAACCTGCGCCAGGACGCTTACGGCGGTTCGCTTGAGAACCGCATGCGTTTTCCGCTGGAAGTCTTTCAGGCGCTGCGCGAGGTCACTCCGTCTTCCGTGGCGCTGGGCGTGCGCGTGTCGGCCACCGATTGGGTGGACGGCGGCTGGGACCTGGAACAGACCCTGGTGTTCGCGCAGGCGCTGAAAGCGCGCGGCTGCGAATTCATCGACGTGTCCAGCGGCGGCGTATCGTCGCAGCAGAAGATCCCGGTGGGACCCAACTACCAGGTGCCGTTCGCGGAAGCGATCAAGCGCCAGGTCGGCATGCCCACCATCACGGTCGGGCTGATCACCGAAGCGCAGCAGGCCGAAGATATCCTGGCGCAGGGGCAGGCCGACATGGTCGCACTGGCGCGCGGCATGCTCTACGACCCGCGATGGCCGTGGCATGCGGCGGCGCAATTGGGCGGTCAGGTGACGGCACCGCGCCAGTATTGGCGGTCGCAGCCACGCGAACTGAAGGCGCTGTTCGGCGAGACGCGCTTCGGCCAGCGTTAAGCCGGCCAAGCGCCGCAACGCTGCCTGACTTGTGTCGCGCGTTGGGAAATCCGGGTTCCCGAGGGCGGGTCCTTCGCGCTTCACGCATCCTACGGCCCGCAAGCGCACGAAAAAAACGCCGCGTCATCGACGCGGCGTTTCTCATTCAGGCCAGGACGCGGCGCTTACAGGCGCGAATAGGCCTGCTCCAGTTCACGGTTCAGCGCATCGGCAAAATCCGCGCTGGCCGGGTCCAGCTGCGACAGCAGGCGCGCCAGCACCACGTTGTCTTCTTCGCCGTTCCAGATCTTGATGTACGTGCCTTCCTTGTAGCCATGCTGCTGGCGGAAGATGTTCAGCACGTTCTTCGACACATATTGCGTATAGGCGTCGTTCCAGCTCATTTCGCACGCCGTCATGGTCTGCTCCAGCACCTTGTAGCTGGCGCGGCCGCAGACGGCCAGGCCGCCGATGAGTTCCAGCAGTTCCGGCACGGGCAGGCTGTTCAGCGCGTAGGTCTTGCCGTCCAGCACGACCGAGGGCGCGGTGGCCAGATCGGCCACGAGGGCATCGGCCGCGCCATCCAGCTTGCCGCGTGCCTCGACGATCGTGTGGGACAGGTAGAAGTGCAGGATGTCGACCAGTTCCATCTGCACCTGGGGCAGGTCGATGGTCTGCTTCTTCCACCACTTCCAGCCGTAGTGTTCCAGGGCTTCGGCGGACTCGACGAAGGCGGCGCGCAGGAAGCGGGCTCCGCCGTTGACCCAGTCGGGATTGATCATGCTGTTCAAGTGGTCTTGCAACTTCAGCATCGTGGCCGCCTGGGCCTGGTTCAATCCGACAACGTTATTCACTTTCACTCCGGGGTTTCATGGGGGTATTCAATCGCGGCGGAAATGTTAGCACTTAGCCACCGTGTCGTCGGCCGCCGGCGTCAGCCGCCGTCCTTGCGGTAGGACGACGTTTTCAGCGGCGGAAGCTTCCCCGGCAGCGTCTTGCGCGGACTGCGCGCGGCGCTGGCCGCCTTGATCAGCATGAATGCGAAGAACCCCAGGAAAACGGCGGGCACGAACTCGTCCAGCTCGAATTGCGGGCTGCGCAACGCGCGGAACGCGATATTGACGGCGGCCCAGCCCGCCAGGATGCCGGCGATGGTCAGGATGGCGCCGATCTTGCGCTGACGGGCGTGCCGGGCCAGCGAGACAGTGCCCTCGTCGCTTTGGGCCGTTGCGGTGGCCCCCGGAGAGGCGGCGTCGCGCCGGGCCTGCATGGGCGGCGACGCCGGTTTGCCCCAAGGCGCGGTGGACAGCGAATCGGAGGCGGGCGGCGGCACGGGCACGGCGGCCGGCGGGGCGGATTTACGGCTGGCTTCGCGCTTGTCGGGAACCCGGCCGGGCGTCGTGCCGCCCGCATTCGTCAGATTCTCGATATAGCGCGCGAAATCGCCGTTTTTCGGCTCCAGATCTATCGCCATGACTCCCTCTTTCGGTTCAATTGCCGCGCCGGACCCGCGCCGGTTGACGGCGTTTGCGGAGCATGGCGAGCAGAAGTCCGCATCCTAGCAGTACGGAGAGCCCTGCGCCGATCATCATGGCAATCTGTTGCGCGTTTTCCGCGGTGCCCAGGCTGCGCGCGGTGATGTACCCGGGCGCCAGCATCAGGGGCATCCATAGGAAGGCCGACAGCACATTGGCCAGTTGGAAGCGGCTTTGCGCCATGCCCATCACACCGGCGACGGTGGGGATGGTGGAGCGGATCGGCCCCAGGAACCGGCCGATCAGCACCGACGCGAAGCCATAGCGGTAGAAGAACAGGCGGGCGCGCGCCACGCCGGTGCGCTGCTGCTTGAGCGGCCAGCGGCGCAAGACGCCGGGGCCGGCCCAGCGCCCCAGCCAATAGGACAGCGCGTCGCCCACGATGGCGCCCGCGATGCCCCAGGCGATGATGCCCCAGGGGTCCAGGGTGCCGGCGCCGATCAGGCCGCCTGTCAGCAGCATCAGCGCAGTGGCGGGAATGAACAGGCCCAGCAGCACCATGGATTCACCCAGCGTCAGCAGGAACGTGATCGGGCCGGCCCATACCTGGTTGGCCTCGATGAAAAGGCCGATTTTGTCTATGTATTGGTCCATGAAGGCGAAGTCTGAAAATTAGCTGAAAGCAATCGGGTATCTTAACGCCTGCTTTGATGGCCAAATGTTATCTAGCCTATCTGAATGATGCGATTGATCGGGGAACTATGGATTCAGTGACACAAGCCGTGCTGGGCGCGGGCATACAGGGCGTCCTGCTCGGGCGCTTCCAGGGGCGCCGGGCGCTGGTCTACGGCGCCGCGCTGGCCACGGTGCCGGACCTGGACGTGCTGATGCGCTATCCGGACCCGGTTTCGCTCATGACCTATCACCGGGGGTTTTCCCATTCGGTGTTCGTGCTGACCGGCCTGGCGCTGCTGCTGACCTGGCTGATACGCAAATACTGGCCGCAGGCCCCCTATGGCGGGCGAAGGCTGTTCCTGACCTTGTGGCTGGTGCTGGTGACGCATCCGGTGCTGGACGCGTTCACCGTCTACGGCACGCAGCTTTTCTGGCCATTGGCGACCATTCCCGAAAGCTGGTCCGCCATCTTCATCATCGATCCGGTCTATACGGTGCCGCTGCTGGCGGGCGTGCTGTTCGCCATTGCGGTGGGCATGACCGACCGCGCACGGCGCCTGCTGGCGGCCGCCTTGATCTTCAGCACGGCCTACCTGGGCTTCGGCCTGGCCAGCCGCATGGTGGCCGAAGAGCGGGTGCGCGACGCGATGCGGCAGCAAGGCATCGCCGTCACGGAACTGCGCGCCGTGTCGATGCCGTTCAACACCCTGTTGTGGCGCGTGATCGCCAAGACGGCGGACGGCGACTACTACGAGTCGGTCAGCAGCCTGTTCGACCGCGGGCAGCCGGAATGGCTGCGCCAGCCCTTGAACCTGGATCTGGGCCAGGCGCTGGCCGACGTGCCGTTGCTCCAGCGGCTGCGATGGTTCACGGATGATTGGCTGCGCTACGACGCGATCGGCGACGCGCTGGTGGTGACCGACCTGCGCATGGGCATGGCGGGTCATTATTCCTTCCGCTTCAAGATGGCCGAGCGCGCGGCGGACGGCAGCTGGAAGCCCGTCACCCCATCCAGTTGGCCCAGCGAGCGAGGAGGGTGGGCCGAATTGAAGCTGGTGCTGGCCCGCATCCTGCACGCGCAGCCGCCGCTGCCGTTGGCGCAATGGTCGGTGCTGTCGACGAAATGAGCGCGCGGCCTGTACCGCTCAGGTGCAGGCCGCGATTGCCATGTCGCCAACCATCTCGGCGATGTCCGCCGTGTCTTGTTCGGATAGCGCCGGCACCCCAAGCCGCCGGAGCAGCGCCTCGCGCGCGACCGCGAACGCAAGCGCCTGGCCCAGGATCGCGTGGGCCCGAAGCACCTGGTCCCGGTGGCCCCGGGTCTCGTTGCGGATGTCGGCCACCAGATCCGCGACGTTCGTGTGCAGCGGCAGGAACAGCCGCGTGTAGAGCGCATCGAATTTTTCCGTGGGCCGGAGTTGTTCGCGCGCCAGCAGCAGGCTGCCCGCCGTAGATGCCTCGGAGTCCAGCAGGGTGCGCGCGAACTCCCGCATGAGCGACTTGAGCGCGACGCGAGCCGCGTCGGCCGACGTGGGGGCGGGCCGCCGCAGATCAAGGCGGTCGACGATGCCTGCGGCCACCTGTTCCAGCACGGCGGCATACACGCCTTCCTTGCCGCCGAAGTGGTAAGGAATGGCAGACTGGTTCACGCCCGCTTCGTCCACCAGTTGCCGCGTCCGCACGCCGTCGAGCCCCTGACGGCTGAACAGGGCCAGCCCGGCCCGGATCAGCCGGTCCCGGGTATCGCGGGTGCGCGCGTTGAGCGTGTCTTGGTCTTGCATCAATGTCGTCATGTCCAGGCGTTCGCGCCTTGCTAGATATCGGCGTGCATCAGCCGCGTGGAGTTGTCGTTCAATTCCACGCCTGCCGCGGCGCCTACAAGCACGGTGCCGCCGATATTAGCCATGTGCCGGCCGAAGGCGCAATTCGGTTCGAAGGCAAAGCACATGCCCTCTTGCAGCGGAACGTCACGCCCCACGGTAGGCAGCCGCTTCAGCGCCGGATAGCGGGCGGCTTCGGGCAGCGATTCGATGCCCGGTGCGGTGCCGAATCCTACAGGACCGTAAGGATTGATGCTGTGGATCAACGGATGGACGTGCCAGCCGCCGGCCGCCAGCAAGGGGGCTTCCATGGCGTCCACCACATCGCCGAACGTGCGCCCGACCCGCAACGACTCGACGCCCGCCTCGTAGCTTGCCCGGGCGACGTCGGCCGCGCGCAGGATATCGGGATGCACGTCGCCCAGCGCCACGGCGGCCTGATGCTGCGTTTCCATCATGCCGTACAGGGCGAAGATCTCGGACAGGATCAAGTCCCCTTCACGCAGGACCCTGGGCGCCTGGGCGCGGTATTGCCATGCCGCAGGTCCCCAACCGACATATTCCGGGCCCGACCCCAGCAGTATTTCAGCGGTATAGCCGCCCATCGAAAAGCAGGTTGCCGTCACCGCCGCCACCAATTCAGCCTCGGATACGCCCGGCTTGGCGGTGGCCCGAAGCGTTTCGCTCATGGCTTCGCCGATGTGCGCGGCGTAGCGCAGCAAGGCAAGTTCTTCGCCGCTTTTTACGGACGCGCGCTGGAAGAATGCCCGAAACACCGGAATGAATGCCGCGTCGGGCATCGCCGCTTCCAACGCCTGCAGGGTTCTGGCCGGCATTGCGCCGTCGAAATAGAAGGGCGGATAGGGTTCCAGCCCGATCACGCCGATCCGGGTGCCGTTCATCCCTCGGCTCGCCAGCCAGGCGCCGACGTCGCGGCCCGTCTTGCCGACGAACAGCTGTTCGGGCGCGATCCACTGCAGGTCGCCACGAAGGGCCGCTTGCAGGTGGTCAGCCACCATCAACGACGCAAAGGTGTAGACCCGCGGCGTTTCGTCGCCGATGAAAACCACCATCGACCCGGGCCGGTCGTTGGTGAAGTAGCAGTCTTGGGCAAAACCGGCAGGCGCGCAGGCCTCGCGGTCGCCATACACGATCAGGGCTTCCAGGCGTTCGGCATGCATCAATTCGCGGGCAAGTTGCCAACGGCGGTCGCGTTCAGTGAGGGTCAGGGGGGAGGGGAAGGTAGGCAAGGCGAAGTCCTGATGAGAGGGTTGAGACAGGCCCGAAATTTAATTCATTCAAATGAATTAATCAATTGATGAGGGAGATCCGTATTGACCTTCTGTTGTGCGTTGATTTATTCTTGTTCCCTATTAAGGAACTTCAGTTCCGTTTTATGGAACAAGCATGAGTATTCTCGATGGGGTCCAGCGCGTCCTCGGGTTGTATGCGGAAGGCGCGGCGGAATTGAGTTTCACTGACGTCGCCGCGCGCCTGGCCATGCCCAAGAGCACGGCCTCGCGCCTGCTGAACCAGATGCAGCATTACGGCATGCTGGACCAGGATGCCGCCACGCGCCGCTATCGTCCCGGCGCGTTGCTGGCCCAGGCGGTGCGCGCCGGCATGGCTGCCACGCCGCTGGATGAAGCTTGCCGTGCTGTCCTGGCGCGCTTGTCGGACGACAGCGGCCTGACGGCCTATCTGTCCACGCTCAACCAGCGTGAAACCGTGGTGCTGCAACGATTGAACGGGTCGCATCCGGTGCAGGTGCTGTCGCCGCCCGGATCGCGCCGCAACGCCTCGGGCACGGCCATGGGCCGCGCGCTGCTGTCGCGCCTGAGCGAGGCCGAATTCCAGGCCCTGTATGGCACGGATGCCGCCCAACCCCTGCCAATGGAGGGCCGCGACTGCCCGGCCACCGTCGGCGACCTGGCCCGCCTGGTCGCCCAGACCCGCGCAGACCACTGCGGCGTCGCCATCGATCAGGCCATGCCCGGCATCGGCGCCGTGGCGGCCGCCGTGCGGGACCCGGCAACGGGCGAATTGCGCGGGCTGTGCCTGTCGTTCGTGTCGTTCCAGGCCGATGCGGCGCGCGTGGCGCGCTTGCGCGAATCCGTGTTGCAGCAGGTGGCTGCGCTGGGCCGCGCATTGAACGACCCTTACTGGTCCACCTGAACTTATCCTTTTCCGATGCGTCCGCGCGGACGCCATCCAGAACATCCCTTGACGGAACCTTCCCCATGAACCTCTTGCTACTCAGCAATTCCAGCAGCGACGCCGGTTACCTGGTACACGCGATGCCGGACATCCGCGAATTGATCGAATCTTTGCCGCAAGGCGCGCCGGCCGT
>NZ_DBHKZA010000004.1:129703-136940 GCF_057314935.1 Achromobacter sp. | reverse complement strand
CGCCCTTGCACGCTGAACGGGGTCAGCAGCACGTCGGGAAGCGGGGCGGCGATAGCCACATGAAGCATGGTTGGCAGGTTTGAGCTACAGGTTGACGGGTTCCCGTTAGCGGGTTCAGTTGAAAATGTACATCATTCTCATCAGTCGGGCATCAGCCCCCCGAACGGAGAAACCACATGGACACCACGCGGCTGCGCGACGCAGGCATCAAAGCCACCTTCCCCCGGCTGAAGATCCTGGACATCTTTTATCAGCGGGCCAATCAGCACATGAGCGCGGCGGACGTCTACCGCAGCCTCATCTCGGACCACAGCAGCATCGGTCTGGCGACGGTTTATCGCGTCATTACGCAACTTGAGGACGCCGGCCTACTCAAACGTACTCAGCTCGACGCGCACACCACCGTGTTCGAGCTCAACGACAAGGGGCACCACGACCACCTGGTCTGCACGCATTGCGGGCAGATCCTGGAATCCAGCGATCCCGCCATGGCGCAATTGGTCAGGAAGATCGCCAAGCGCAGCGGCTTCGCGCTGGATTCCTACAGTCTGGTGCTCTATGGCGGCTGCGGCTGCAAGCCCGGCGCGCCTGCCCACCCCCACGGAGAATTCGAATGAACCGCGATCAGTTTTTCTTCCACGACCTGTCCCACTTCCCCATCGTCACCGCCAAGCACGGCGGTGCGCCCAAGGGCTATTCGGCGAGCTGGATCCGCGAAATGGAATTGCTGGTGGACAACCCGCAGACCTTCGTCATGGTGGTGCCCGACATGCGCCAGGAAGCCGGCCATGAAGACCGCAAGGCCATGATCGAATGGCAGACCACCAACATGCCGCGGCTCCGCGCGCGTTGCCGGGCCTTCATCGCGGTCGAACGCGACACGGACGCGCTGGACAAGGTCCGCAAACAGGGCGAAAAAATGGCCCGCGCGTTCGGCATGCCGTTCCTGGCGGTGGCCACCCCGGGCGAAGCGATGCAATGCGCACGCGAACTGCTGGGCCATAGCGGACCCGGTGGTTTCGTCGTGGACTAAGCCGCCCCGCCTTCCACGCATTGCTGCGCGCCTTCGGGCGCGTTTTGCTTTTCCGGGGCCTGCCCGCATCGGCATCAAGCCAGGGCAGGCCGCGATTGCCGAAATTAGAATGCAATATTGATAAATTTGCGATTGTGGCAAAAGGTGGAGCTGGAATAAATTCCACCCCTGGCACATCCGCCCGTCCCGCCACGTCGGGGCTGGCGTCCTGGCGCGCCGGACTCTCCGGATGACGCTTGTCGGCCTATCCATGGCGCAACCCGCCATCGCTTCCCTGGTCCGTACCTGTTGGCCTGCGCGTTCACAAGACGCCGTGGCGGGCGGCTATCCCACTGCCACCTGCCCGCGCGCTATTTTTGCGGCTGCCAACCGCCTGGACTCGACATTGAGATTTACGGCATTCACATCAATGAAGCGATTCCAATTCGATAGCACCGCGCTTCGTTATTTCCTGACCGTCGTCGACACCGGGTCCGTCAATGGCGCGGCCGCGCGCCTGAACGTCGTCAGTTCCGCCGTCAGCCGCCAGATCGCAGGCCTGGAACAGCGGTTGCAAAACCAGCTGTTCGAACGCCACCCCAAGGGCATGCGCGTGACCGAAGTGGGCCGCATCCTGGCGGATCATGCGCGCCGGGTCGAAGCGGACGCGGCGCGCACCTATGCGGAGATCGGCGGGCAGAACGGCCGCTTTACCCAGACGGTGAAGATCGCCGGCGCCCACGGCTTCGCGGCCCAGGCGCTGCCGCGCAAATTCGCCGCGTTCCAGGCCGAGCATCCTTCCGTGCGCTTTAACCTGACCATCCTGGATGCGGGGCTGGTCACGGAACGCGTGCGTTCGGCGCAGGCGGACATCGGCTTCACCTACAGCCATGCGGCGGAAAAGGACATTGCGGTGATCTTCGCGCGCCCGGCCGAGATCGTCGCCGTGATGCGGCCAGGCCACCCGCTGGCCGCTGACGGCGCGCCGCCCTCGAGCTCGCCGCCTCCAACGCCGCTGGTCCTGACGCAATTGTCGGCCTATCCCCTGGCCCTGCCCGAAGGCGGCAGCGCCTTGCGTCGGGTATTGGACATGGCCTCCAGCCTGTACAACACCACCCTGTCGCCCGCCTTCACCTCCAACCACCCTGAAGCGGTCTACAACTATCTGCTGACCGGAAACGCCGTGACCCTGTGCGCGCGCTTGTCCGCAGCCGAACACCTGGACTCGGGCCGGCTGGTCTGCCGCCCCGTGGACGACGCGCTGCTCAACGGCGGGCAGATCCAGGTCCAGACCCATGTTTCCCGGCCATTGCCGGACGCCGCCCAACGTTTCCTGCGCTTCATCCGCAGCGACGCGCCCCCCCTGTTCTGATTGCTCTCGCCTGCGGGGCAACCCAGGCCTGCGTGCCTGCGTGCGGTCGTCGGGGCGTTGCCAAAACCAGAATGTCCCGGTGAAAAATGATCAATTGTTAAATTTGTAATTCAAACTTACATTTGCCACGGGTTTACCACTAGATCATGGCTGCCGGCCTCGCTGGCAGCCTTATGCAGGAGCCGTGCGCATGCTTAAGAACCTGAAAATCCGAACCGGACTGCTCGCGGTCCTGACCCTGTTCGTGCTGGCCCTGGCCGGCGCCACCAGCATGGGCTGGGTGTTCGCCCGCGCGGCCGACGACGCCGTCGACGACCTGAACCGCGTTGCCACCGAACAAACCCGGCCGCTCTACGAAACCCAAGTGCTGCTGCTGCGCACCCGCATCACGCTGGTGGCCGCCTACCTGGATGTGGAAGCGGGCCGCGGCGCGCAGGCGCAAGCCAGCGTGGACCAGGCAGGCAAGTTCCTGGCCGACGCCCGTCAACGCTACGCCACGTTCCAACGCGTGCCGAAGGTCACGGAAGCCGCGCGGAAGCTGACGGCGGACCTGGACGGCATTTTCAACGCCTATGTACGCAGCATCGATGCGCTGGGCGAGGCCCTGCAAAAGCAGTCCGCGGAAAACTACGTCACCGCCGTCGCCGAGGCCCGCGCCGCCGATACCCGCTTCGAAGAACGGGTCGTCGCCTTCCTGGCGCACACGGAACGGCGCGCCGCCCAGATCAACGACGCGTCCGACCAGCGCTACAACCTGGCGGAACTGGCTACGATCATCATGCTTGTCCTGGCGGTCGTCCTGGCCGCCGGATGCTGGCGCTTCATCAGCCGGCAGGTGCTGTTGCCGCTGAAAGACGCCGCGCAGCACTTCGACCGCATCGCCTCGGGCGACCTGACCCAACGCGTGTCGGTTGGCGCCCACAACGAGATCGGCGTGCTGTTCGCGGCGCTCAAGCGCATGCAGGACAGCCTGACCCGCACCGTCGCCGAAGTCCGCCGCAGCGTGAACGAGATCAACACCGGCGCCGCCGAGATCTCGTCGGGCAACACCAACTTGTCCTCGCGCACCGAAGAACAGGCGGCCTCCCTGGAAGAAACCGCGGCCAGCATGGAAGAACTGGCCACGGCCGTGAAACAGAACACAGAACACGCCCACCAGGCCAACGCGCTGGCGGCCGAAAGCCGCGGCGTGGCGCTGCGCGGCGGTCAGGCCGTCGACCAGGTCGTCCAGACCATGACGCGCATCTCGGACAGCTCGCGCCGCATCGCCGAGATCGTTTCCGTGATCGACGGCATCGCCTTTCAGACCAACATCCTGGCGTTGAACGCCGCGGTGGAAGCCGCCCGGGCGGGCGAACAGGGCAAGGGCTTCGCCGTCGTGGCGGGCGAGGTGCGTTCGCTGGCGCAGCGCAGCGCGCAAGCCGCCCGCGAAGTGAAGGACCTGATCGAGCAGTCCACCAACAACGTGGACAGCGGCGCCGCCCAGGTGCGCGAGGCCGGCGAGACCATGCAGGAAATCGTGACCTCGGTGCAGCGCGTGACCCAGATCATGGCCGAGATCACCGAGGCGTCCACCGAGCAGTCCATCGGCATCGACCAGATCAACCGCGCCGTCACGCAGATGGACGACGTGACCCAGCAGAACGCCGCCTTGGTCGAGCAAGCCGCCGCCGCCGCGTCCTCGCTGGAGGACCAGGCCAAGCGCCTTGCCGCCACAGCGGCCTTCTTCAAGGTGCCGGCCGAGACCGTCATCGACATGGCGGCGGAGCCCGCCCCGGTCGCGCTGCGGCCCGCGTACGCGGCGTAGCCGTCGCCAGCCAGCTCATCCTTTCGGCCGACGCGCTTTGGCCTAGGGCTTTGCGCCGACTTAAGACTTGGACCGCCAGGCCGTTGTCTAGGGGCAAGGCGCCGTTTCCCGCGGCGCCGTCCGCCAACCCGACGATGAGCCGCCCTACGCATGAACTGCGCACTCGCCTGTACCTTTTGCCAATCCACGCTGGCCCAAGGCGTGCCGCTGCTTGATAAGAACGGCGCCGCCATCTGCAAACCTTGCGTGGACCAGTTCGCCGAGCTGTTCGCGCAAAGGGCTTGGCTCATGGCGGCCACCCTGCAGGAACAGTTGGACGTGCTGCTGGAAGAAAGCCGGCGGGCGCTGGCGCAAAGCGAATCGCTGGCAGAGCGCGCCCGCGGCTGCGGGCTGAGCCTGCATGACCTGTCTGGAGCGGCCACGCGCACCTTGTCTTGAAGCGGTAACGCGCGGGCAAGCGTTACCGCGCGCGCATTGGCCAGGCCGGCTTCAGGCCTTGACCGCGAAGGGAGCCACGAAGCGGCGCAGCCGCAGCGCGTTGCTCAGGACAAAAACGCTGGACAACGCCATGGCGCCGGCCGCGAACACGGGCGACAGCAGGCTGCCGTTGACCGGGTACAGCAGGCCGGCCGCCACCGGGATCAACGCGACGTTGTAAGCAAACGCCCAGAACAGGTTCTGCTTGATGTTGCGGATGGTGGCTTTGGACAAGGCGATGGCGTTGGGCACCCCGCCCAGGTCGCCAGACATCAGCACCACGTCCGCCGCCTCGATGGCGATGTCCGTGCCGGTGCCGATGGCCAGGCCCACATCGGCTTCGGCCAGCGCCGGCGCATCATTGATGCCGTCGCCCACATAGGCGATCGGGCCGTACTGCTTCTTCAGCCGCTGCACGGCGGCGACCTTGCCGTCAGGCAGGACTTCCGCCACCACCTCGTCGATGCCAAGCTGGCGGGCAATCGCCTCGCCCGTGCGCCGGTTGTCGCCGGTGATCATGGCGACCTTCAGGCCCAGGTCATGCAGCGCGCGGATCGCGGCGGCCGTCGTTTCCTTGATCGGATCGGCCACGGCGATCATGGCGGCCAGCCGGCCATTGATCGCCGCGTACAGGGGCGTCTTGCCTTCGTCGCCCAGGCGCGCCGCGTCCTGGCTGAACGTGGCCACCTCCAGGCCCAGGTCCCGCATGTAGCGGTCGGCGCCGATCTCGACCAGGTCGCCGTCCACGCGGGCGCTGACGCCGAAGCCGGTGATCGACTGGAATTGCTCGATGGCGCCCAGGGCAATGCCCTCAGCCCGGGCGGCGTCGACGATCGCCTGCGCGATGGGATGCTCGGATTTCGCCTCCACCGTCGCCACCTTGCCCAATACCTCCGCCCGCTCAAAGCCGGAAGCGACGATGAGGTCCGTGAGTTCGGGGCGGCCCTTGGTCAGCGTGCCGGTCTTGTCCACCGCCACCACCTTGGCATCCTTCAGGGACTGCAAGGCTTCGCCCTTGCGGAACAGCACGCCCATCTGCGCCGCGCGCCCCGTGCCCACCATGATGGAGGTCGGTGTGGCCAGGCCCATGGCGCAGGGGCAGGCGATGATCAGCACGGCCACTGCGTTGACCAATGCGAACGTCAGGGCAGGCTCGGGCCCGAACGTGAGCCAGATGATGAAGGTCACCACCGCCGCGGCCATGACGGCCGGCACGAACCACATCGTGATGCGGTCCACCATGGCCTGGATCGGCAGCTTGGAGCCCTGCGCCTGCTCGACCATGCGGATGATTTGCGCCAGCACCGTGTCGTTACCGACCTTGGTGGCGCGCAACGTCAGCGCGCCGTTCTGGTTGACCGTGCCGCCGACCACCTCCGCGCCCGGGCGCTTCTCGACGGGAACGGGTTCGCCGCTGATCATGGATTCGTCGATGAAGCTGCTGCCTTCCACCACCTCGCCGTCCACGGGGACGCGCTCGCCGGGGCGGACTTCGATCAGGTCGCCCGTGACCACGTCTTCGATGGCGAGTTCAAGCGTGGCGCCGTCGCGGACAACGCGCGCGGTCTTGGCCTGCAGGCCCAGCAAGCGCTTGATGGCCTCGGACGTGTTGCCCTTGGCCCGGGCCTCAAGGTAGCGCCCAAGCAGGATCAGCGCCACGATCACCGCCGCGGCTTCGAAATAGACATTGACCGTGTCGGCAGGCAGGAGGCCTGCCGCGAAGGTGGCGACCACCGAATAGGCGTAGGCGGCGGACGTGCCCACCGCCACCAGCGAATTCATGTCAGGCGCGCCGCGCAGCAGCGCGGGGATGCCCTTCTGGAAGAAGCGCAGGCCGGGGCCGAACAGGACGATGCTCGACAGCACGAACTGGATGTACCAGCTGTTCTGCGTGCCGATGCTTTCGGCGATGACGTGATGGAACGCGGGCACCAGATGCGCGCCCATTTCCATGATGAACACGGGCAACGCGAAGACCGCCGCGACCGTCAGGGCGCGCTTGAGCGCTTTCAGCTCGGCAGCCTGCCGTTCGGCGACGGCATCCGTATCACTGGATTCGCCGGAAAGGACTTTCGCCTCGTACCCTGCTTTGGCGACGGCCTGGATCAAGGCGTTCGGCGACGTGCCGCCGGTGGCGGTGATCTGCGCGCGCTCGGTAGCCAGGTTGACCGTTGCGGCGCTGACGCCCGGCACGGCCTTCAGGGCTTTTTCGACCCGGCCGACGCACGACGCGCACGTCATGCCGGAAACCGACAGCTCGACGGTGTTCTCGGCGACGGCATAGCCGGCTTTCTGGACGGCCTGGACGGCGGCCGCGACGTCTGGCGCGCCGTCAAACGTGATGTCGGCGCGTTCGGTAGCCAGGTTGACGCTGGCCTTGTGGACGCCGGGCACGGCTTTCAGGGCCTTTTCGACGCGGCCAACGCACGAGGCGCACGTCATGCCTTCGATCGGAAGACTGATCGCGATGCTGTCTGCTGGGCTGGCGCTCATCACTGCTCCTTGATAACTGGGATTTCCTTCAGATGAAGCCCAAGATAAAGGTTCCAATGAGGTCAAGGTCAAGCCC